>JBBRGD010000082.1:0-7519 GCA_038241065.1 Flavobacteriales bacterium | reverse complement strand
TTTCCTTGCCGGGTTTCTGGCCACCGAACTCCTGCTTTTTATTCAGGGAGGAATGTTCTATTTTGGCATTGGATCAATCCCTCATTATTACCTAGGCTTGTTTGTTTTCAGCGCATTTCTGGCTATTGGGATTTTATTGATCGCTACAAGCCTGTTCAGGAATGTTCAGGTGAAGGGTGCGCAGTACAGAGTTAGTGTTGAAGGGAGAAAAGTTGTTTATGATTTGGAGTTAAAAAAATAAGTATCTCTTCCGATGTTTAGGGCTCGGGAGTTGAAAAAAAGTTAGAAATAATGAGTTTGAAGTAAGAAGTTTTAGACATTCATCCTAAAAAGTTTTATCAAAAAAATCTTAGCACGCTAAAAGATAGTGAGCAATCAAATTTATTATTTGAAACCCACCCAGACTTTAATAAAAAAAAGAAAACCAATCACGTAATTAAACGAATTGGCTTTCTTCACATTCAACTAATAAAAACATAAAACTTTTACACTGTCAGAATCAATAACAGTTGTCAAAAATAATTTACATATTACTTACTGCTTCCTCGATATTTTTGATAGTATTTTTTGAATTAACCCCGAGTCCCTCCTGCTGGAAAACGAGTTCCCCTTTTTCATTAAATACGCTTATGATATTTGAATGCGAAAAATTTATGGGGGAGATCTCTTTGTAGTTTACCGCCAAAACAGCTGCAAACTCACGTGTATTTGCTTCGGTAGATCTCAAAAACATCCAGGGCTCTTCATCCATTAAATTTTCTTTAGCGAAAGCTTTCAGGCGTTCCGGAGTATCGGTTTCGGGATCAATGCTTACAAATATCATTTTTACTTTGCCTTTTATGTCTTCAGGCAGTTGTTCCTCAATGTTCCGCATATCGGCGACCAGCCTGGGACAAGCGGCTTTACAGGTGGTGTAAATCATTACCATCACCAAAACATCACCCTGCAGATCTTTTATCTGAAGCTCTTCCCCTTTCTGATTTGTCCAGGTAGAGGGCAGATTGTAGATGGACATATCGGTAAATCCCGCTGTATATGTATCTGTTTCCGATTCCGTTAATTCTTTATTTTTTTTATCTGAAGCCTGATTGCAGGAAACAAATAATAAAATACTTAAAATACAAAGTGCTGATATTTTTTTCATCTTAAATTTTTTTTGCCCGATTTGTTTTTTTTTAATTTGAAACTTCTTATTTCGTATTTCTACTTTTTAGGTTTCCGGGCTTCTTTTCTTTTCCTCTCTCAACTTTTTCTTCTTTCTAACATCTAACTTCTAACTTCCAACTTCTCGGAATCCATAGCGCATCTGAAACCCAAATTTTTAATGGCATATCGCGCTTTGATGCTTCCTCTAAATGCATAGCGCATAAAAGCGGCATAGTCCATTAGATCTGTGGCGCCAATGGCTCCACCGCAAAACAGGTTTCTGTCTGTGGAATTGCCTTTTCTGGATTCCCCGGAAATTAAAACCGAATTAAAATCCATTGCCCATTCCCAAACCAGGCCGTGCAAATCGTAAACTCCCCAATAATTCCGGGAGTTGCTCCCAACGGGATTGTCAAAGGTTTTTGGAGTTTCATACCATGAGAGGATCTTTTGGTTATAGCTATCTTTAATTCGTGCATCGGGCGAGGTTTCATCGGCCATTGCCGCATATTCCCATTCATCCAGTGTGGGAAGCCGTTTTCCCTGGCATTCACAATATTTTTTAGCTGCAAACCAGGAAACATTGGTAGCTGGAGCATTAGGCAAATTTTCCTTGCCAATGTTCAGATCATTTTCCCAGTGAAATAAATATCTTTCATCAGCAAAAAGTTTTATCACCCGGGATTTGCTCCAATCCGGATTTTTTTGGACAAACTGTAAAAAATCCGCATTGGTTACGGGATATATATCCAGAAGAAAAGTATTTACCTCTACCCTAGCAGAATCGACACCATAAAGAGGCAGGAATTTCCCCCCTTTTATTCGTGCCATTTCAATTTCTTTTTCCTGCCCAAAAGATACTGAACAAAAGAATCCGAGAACTACAGCAATGGCGAATTTGAGGTTTTGATCAAGCATTTTTCTTTGGATTTTACGTTTTCCGTTTTTTGCAGTAATATTCATTTTATCAACTTTCCAATTTTTTCACTTTCTTACTTCTAACTTTATGCTTCTTACTTTTTTTTCCGTGTTACTTTCTATGAGACTTTACCATTTCCGGGGTTACCACTGTTTTGTTGTTTCCCCAACTGTTATACACATAGGTGAGCACATCGGCAATTTCATCATCAGTAAGATTCTGGCTTGGCATTATACTGTTAAATTGATTGCCATTTACCGTGATTTCACCAGTCAAACCATTTAAAACTAGCCCTATAGCCCTGTTTGCATCGGCATTTAAGTAATCTGATTTTGCCAGTGGAGGAAAAGCACCGGGAATTCCCTCTCCTGTAGCCTGGTGACAGGCAAAACAAGTTTGCATATAGAGTTGTTTCCCATGTTCCATTTGTTGAGCCAAAGATTTTGGAGGTACAGGAGCAGAGGTTTCTTCAGAATCGGCCACCGGCATTTTTTGGATTACGCTTCCTTCGGGCAAATAAATTTTATCCAATTGTTCACCAGAATAAATTTTAAGATCTTTCTCGCCTTCCACCTTTAACATTCCCAATGCACCTTTATTGAAAGCGCGGAATATGGAATGGTCCACTAAAAGGAAAGTTCCCGGAACCTCTACCTTAAGTTCAATCATAGCAGCGCCTCCGGCAGGAATAAGGGTTGTTTGAACATTTTCATTTATTAAACTCCCACCTTCAACATGCACCCTGTCAAAAATTTCCCCTATCATATGAAAAGAGGAAACAAGATTGGGTCCTGCGTTGCCCACAAATAAACGAATGGTTTCTCCAACTTTGGCCGTTATAGCGTTGTCTCCAGTTAAGGAGCCGACTTTTCCATTAAATACAACATAATCCGGGTTTTCATCTATTGCTTTTTGCATATTAAAAGGCTGCAAACCCGGTTTTCCATAAGCTTCTTCCGTGTAGAAATCGCCTTGCATGACGTAATATTCTTTATCTACCGGCGGAAGTCCACCTTTGGGTTCTACCAGGATCAATCCGTACATCCCGTTGGCTATATGCATTCCCACAGGCGCTGTTGCACAATGGTACACATACAAGCCGGGGTTTAAGGTTTTAAAAGAAAAGACTTTTTCATGCCCGGGAGCTACAAGGGAAGATTCCGCGCCTCCACCGGGACCTGTAACCGCGTGCAGATCAATATTATGTGGTAGTTTATTGTCCGGGTGGTTTTTAAGATGAAATTCCACCTCATCCCCTACTCTGGTTCTAATAAAACTTCCCGGAACGGTTCCTCCAAAGGTCCAGTACATATACTGGACTCCATTAGAAATTTCTCCTACCTTTTCTATAATTTCCATATCCACCACCAACTTTGCAGCTTTTCGTGCACCAACAGGTTCCGGCACATTTGGCGGGGAAGTAAGAACGGCTTGTATTTTCGAACTTATTTCGATATCTGTTGAATTTACTTCATCAGATTTACAAGAGACTATTGTCAATATAAAAACAAGTGCCATTACTAATATTGAATAGATCTTGAAGCCTGAACTTCTATTGGCGTTATTATTTCTGTTCATAAAATTTGGTGTTTAATTAATTGCAATGCAAATTAAGACATTTTTGTCCGATTAAATTATGACCCTTGTCATATTAAGCTTATTTATTCTCATTAAGATTTACAATCCATTGGAATTAATTGTGGTTTTCTAAGCAAACCTAAAAAATTATCAGAAATAAAGCATCACAAAAGATAATATTTCTTCTAAATAATCTGTTAGAAGAAGTGCAAATTGTGATCAGGAATGCTCATCTCCTACTTTTAGTTATAAAAATGGCGTGAGAGAGAGATCTGATCTTGATTTTTAACTAATCAGTACATAAAGTGGGCAAATTCTGAAGTACATTGAGATAAAAGAAAATATAAAAACAGCTTGCTACCAAAGGAATAGAATAATTGATTTGAAAATTTGCTTTTTGGATGAACACTTTATAAAAAAATTCCACCTTGTATCTCCAGAAAATTTAGTCAGCTGATGATTCCACATGTATAGTTCCGGATTCTAAAGAAATTTCATAAGCTTAAAAAGTCAAGATGACTGCTTATTTTATTTCGTCAATTTCACTAAAGGAAATCACTTTTTTTTAAAATTATTATTAATGAATGAACATTTATTCATACATTTGCATCCGATTTAAAAAAAATAGAATATGGCACGTAAAATAGATGAAGATAAAATACAACGTATTAAGCAAGCCACGATGCAAACAATTGTTGAAAATGGCATTGAGTCTACAACAATTGCAATGATTGCTACAAACGCAAATGTAAGTGGAGGTTATCTTTATAGAATTTATGAAGGTAAGCAAGATCTCATAAATAATTTGTTTTATGATAAGGTAAACTCATTATATAGAGAATTAGAATTTTTACTGGCTTTAAATCAAACAAGTATAGAACCCTTAATTAAATCGTTTGTTCAAAATAGAGTTGTTTATTATTTGAATGAACCTATTGCTTCTAAATTTTTTTATCAATTACTTCATAATGACAACTTTACAATCACTACTGATCTTAAAGACAAAAGTATGTTTTTAATGGAAAGCATTAAAGATATAGGTGTAAAATCAGGTGAAATTTCCAATTTGCTATCCCTTTATCAATTGTATTATCACATTTTTGTTTACCCGGTAGATTATATAAGTTTTAAAAGGAAAAATATTTTTGATGGGCAAGAAACAACTAATGAGGATGTTACTTATTTAACAAAAAACATTTTAAATTTTTTAAAATTATAACCTAATGAGTTTATCTATTAAAAAAATGGCTTTAACGCTATTCAAAAAAAGTTTAGTCTATTGGCTGTTATTGCTGGGGGTTTTTGCAAATGCGCAAGAACTATCGTTAAAAGAAGCTCACGAATTTATGCTGGCTAAAAATGGTGAAGCAAAGGCATCTATGTATGAAGTAAAAGCAATGGAAGAAGAACATAAAGCAACTCAAGGTTTAAGGTTGCCAACAGTTGGTATTTCGGGAACTTATTTAAGATTAGATCAGGATATTACAGCCGATTTAAATGCACCAAGAGATATGGTTGGTGGTTTATTGCAAATTCCAAATCCTGAATTAGTGTTGGGAGATTGGAATTTTACTTTACAAGAAAAAAATTTGGGTTTTGCTACTGTTGATGTTTCTATGCCAATTTATGCCGGGGGAAAAATTAACGCAGCCATTAAGGCCTCTGAACTAAAATTAAATTTATCAGAAAATCATCATCAATTAAAAGAAGATGAATTAACTATAAATTTAATAACGTATTATTTTAAGTTGAAGCTGGCAATTGAGGCTGAAAATTTGCGAAAAGAAGTCTATAAAACGGTATTACTTCATAATTACAATGCTACTAAATTTTTTGAAAATGGAATGATTGCAGAAGTAGAAACTTTAAATGCTAAAGTAGCACTATCTAATGCGAACAGAGATTTATTAGCCGCTAAAAAAGATGTTTCCTTAGCGACAACTGCGGTACAAAATTTAATTGGTATAGAAGTGCTTACAGCTATTTCAACCTCATTTACTAAGCCAACTGTTGTAAAGTCATTAAAAGAATTTCAAGATGAAATGTTAATTGAAAATATACAATTAAAAGCTATAGAAAAAAATCTTGAGTTGGCAGAAGTTGGTTTGAAAGTTGAAAAAAGTGATTATTTTCCGGAGGTTGGAGTTTTTGGCAAATACGTTCTTTGGAAAGATAATTTACCTTTAGTTGATACCAAATGGTTTGTTGGTGTAGCTGCACAATGGGAGTTATTTAATGGTTTTCAAAGAGAACATAAAATAAAAGCATCAAAATATAAAGTTTCCCAGATCGAAGAAATAGATAAACAAGCAAGATTAAACTTATCAACTTATACTGAAAAATTGTATAACACAATGCAAAAAGAATTGGAACAATTTGAAAGTTTAAATGCAGATGAAGTTTTTGCAAATAAATTAAAATTTATGCGAACGAGAGCCTTTGACGAAGGTACAGGAACCTCGCTTGAGGTTGTTGATGCAACGCTAAAATTAACCGAAATTAAATTACATAAAATAAAAGCATTGTACGAGTATAATGTAGCTTATGGAGAGCTAATGGTACTTACAGGAAAAACAGCATTATTCTTAAATCAAATTTAAATTTAAAATGAGAAATCCTAAATTTATAAAATCACTTATTAGCATCGTAATTATTTCAATTTTAGTACTTATAAGTGTCTGGCTTTTAACAAAACCTAAAATTGTCGTGTTACAGGGTAGAATTGAAGCTAAGGAAATATATTTATCAGCTAAAATACCTACACGTATAAATACTTTTGAAGTAAAAGAAGGAGCTAGTGTGAAAAAGGGCCAATTGTTAGCAACGCTGGAAAGTCCTGAAATTATGGCTAAAGAGCAACAAGCTTTGGCCTTAAGAGAAGCAGCAAATTCTCAAAAAAATAAAGCAACCAATGGTGCAAGAATAGAGGAAATTAAAGCCGCAAAAAGTGTTTATGAAAAAGCAACGGCTGCAGCTAATGTGATGAAGAAAACATATGTTCGCATGGAGAATTTGTTTAAAGATGGCGTAATTTCAGAACAACAACGCGATGAGATTTTCGCTAAAAAAGAAGTGGCGCTTAAAGATCAGGAAGCTGCTTTAAGTGTGTATCAAATGGCTTTAAAAGGAGCCAGAAGTGAAGATGTTGCAGCTGCAATAGCATTAGTTAAACAAGCCGATGGGGCTTTAACCGAATTAGAAGGTTATAAAAATGAACGAAATATTATTGCTCCTATTGATGCTGAAGTTTTAAATTTTTTACCTGAAAAAGGGGAATTGATCGGTGCTGGGTATCCGGTTGTACATTTAGTGGATTTAGCAAATTGTTACGCTATTTTAAATATTAAAGAAACTATTCTTTCTAACTTTAAAAAAGAAGCAGAATTTGAAGCTATTATTCCGGCATTGAATAATAAGAAAGTAACATTTAAAATATATTATGTGGCTGCATTAGGTGATTACGCAACCTGGAATGCTACCAAAGCAACTGGAGATTTTGATGTTAGAACTTTTGAAATTAAGGCTTCACCAGTTTCTAAGGAAGTTGAATTAAGACCAGGTATGAGTATTTTAATTGACTATTCTCAATTTAATGAGTAAAATGAAACCTTCTTTACGAATTGCAAAACGAGAAATAGCCTTATTATTTAATAGTAAGTCTACTTTTATTTTTGATGTTATACTACCTTTTGTTTCAATTTTATTTTTTAATACGCTTTTAAGTGAAGGTGTTGCTCGTAATTTGCCAGTTGCAGTTGTAGATTTAGATCATTCCTCTATTTCAAGAAATGTGATTTCTCAATTAAATGCTGCGCCAGAAATTGAAGTTGGTTTTTTCCCTATAAGTCAGCAAAAAGGGGAAGAGTTAGTGCGAAT
>JBBRGD010000081.1:0-7537 GCA_038241065.1 Flavobacteriales bacterium | reverse complement strand
CTATTGGTAATATTTGAACAGTGAAAAAACTTTAATCATTTAGGATCATTGGAATTTTCCTAAATATAATATCGAACCATAGGCCTGATTTTGGATGTCCGGTCCACAATTTCAAAACCTGTACGTTCAAAGTATTTATACAGACCTATCCAGGCAAAGGCATCGGGAAGTTTTTCCTGGGTAGGAATTGTGGGATAGGCTTCAGGTTTGATTTCGTCATTAAAAAATGGAAGGATTTTGCATAAAGGAATTTTTATTTTTTTTGAGGCGGTTGTGAAGGCCTGATCTCTATTTTACTGGGAAGCGCACGCGGATTCATTTTCAAAAGATCTACTACCAATTCACCTATGTCTTCAATCTGAATCTTCCAGGCATCTTTTTCAGAAGGCTGGTGATCATTAAAATGTGTAGCCACTGATCCAGGCATTATTGTAGTCACTTTTATTCCATATTTTCTCAAATCCAGCATCACTGCCTGTGTAAATCCGGTGACCCCAAATTTACTCGCGTTGTAAGCTGAACCTCCTTCAAAGAAATTAGTGCCGGCTAAACTGGAAATTGTAATTATATATCCTTCTGTTTTTTTAAGGGCTTCCACAGTAGATTTTATACTGTAAAATACTCCGCTCAGGTTGGTATTAATGGTTTGTTGCCATTCTTCAACACTCAGTTCATCTACTGGACCAAAATGACCAACTCCCGCATTTGCAATTAATACATCAATTTGTCCCCATTTATCCATCAGCTTTTCCACTGCTTTTTGCTGACTTTTATAATCCCTTACATCAGCTTCAAGGCCAAGCACCTCCCCTTTTCCGATCTCTGCCAGTTTTTTGGCTGCTTTTTCAGCCGAATCTTTTGATCGACTTGTAATAGCCACCTTCATATTTAATTTTAGTAAAGCTTCGGCAACACCATATCCAATTCCCTTACTTCCTCCTGTTATTAATACTACTTTTGAATTAAATGATTCCATTTCTTATATTTTTCGATTCGCATAAAACTACTAAAGAACCCCTGATTCTTAAAATTTTTCAATCTAATATATTGTTAATTGTTACGATCAAAACAAGAATTGGCTAAAAATGAACGTATTAAAACAATTCAAAATCTTTTATAAATATTAGCTAAAATTGTTTTGAAAAAATTTTAAAGCAGTAACTTTGAAGATTCAAAATAAGCGCGAATAAATCGTGACGAAGTCTATAAATTAGGTGAAATTACCATAAAAACAGGAACATTTGAAAAATCCAAAAGGTCATAAATTACTAGATAAAATTCAACGCAATTTAATGCGTAACGGAATAACCATAAACACCATAGTAGAAGATTTAAAAGAACTTCGGCCTTATGCTGTTGAAGATAAAAATCCGTTACTGGCAAAAGTAATTCGCCTGACATATGAGCATATTGAAAATTACCAAACTTTCAATATTCCAATCCCTGAAGATGAGCCTTTAGACGAAAATGAAGAAGTTTCTGCGTCTTCAGAATTCGATCCTCAGGAAAGCCTGGATTACCTTTTGTCTATTATGTTTGATACTACCATAAAGAACAATCACATGGATTTAAGGGAATACAGTATTGATCTACAGAAATATGCTGAGGAAAATTAATCAATTTTTGCGGTCCTGTTTTATGCAACAGGACGCTTATTTTAACTCAGTAAAATTGTGGATATATTCTAAATAAGGGGGAATGAAAAGGGATGCGAAATCTAAAAAGAAGTCGCGATTACGTTTACTGCACCAGTATTATGGTTATACGGGGTTCTACAAATTTGTGGGCAGAAGCGTCGGAAAAGCGATTATTCCAATCGCAATTGTTGTTGGTGCAATTTTCGCTATAGATTTTTACGTATTAGATCTAAACAAGGCGTTGGTCACCTTTACGGAAACCTATTCCCCCACCGGAATTATATCGGTGTTTTTTGTTTCAGAATCACTTTTAGGCTTGATTCCTCCGGAGATTTTTATCGCCTGGGCCGGAAAATCGGACTTTCCTATTTCTTTCTTATCCCTTCTGGCTTTAGCCTCCTACTCAGGTGGGATCGTTTCATATTTTATTGGGGTTGGCATCACCAAAATTCCGGCAGTTCAAAAACAAATTGAATTGAACCTGGGAAAATACATTAAAAACACCCGAAAATGGGGTGGCTTTCTAATAATTGTAGGAGCGTTGCTTCCCATTCCTTATTCTTTAACCAGCATTGCGGCCGGGGTAATCCGGTTTCCGTTTATGAGTTATTTAATGTTTGGATTGTTAAGATTTGTCCGGTTTTATCTTTATGCGCTGGTTATCTTTGAGATGGTTTAACTCCATAAAAAACCAAATTATATTTCGCTTACTAGCTTCCTATAAATTTAAAATGGCAGAAAAGGCAAGGCCTGAATATTTCCGATTCAAGAAATTATTCAGGCCTGCTTATTTTCGAGCTTCAGAGAATTATTTGATCTTTAGAAATTTTATCTTTAGCTCTTTTTCTAGTTCCCAGATACGTTTGAGTTCTTTTTGATTCACCAAAACCAATGAGATCCCGGTTTTTCCGGCACGGGCCGTACGACCGCTTCGGTGAGTATAATATTCTACTTGATCAGGAAGTTGATAATGAACCACAAAGGCCAGATTATCTACATCTATTCCCCTGGCAGCAACATCTGTAGCAACCAAAAGGCGTAAGGTTTTGTTTTTGAAGGCACGCATGACCTTATCTCTGTCTTTTTGATGCATATCGCCTTCCAAAAGCCCGACTTCGTAATTTTTAGCCGCCAGTTGTTTGACTAAAAGTTTCGCTGCAGATTTTGTCCTAGTGAAAATAATTCCCCGGTTTTTTCCCTGGGATTTCAGAAAAAGGGCCAAAGTGTCCAGCTTGTTGTTATCGTCGCCGGTTACAAATTGATGTTCGATCCCTGTATTAACAGCTTCATCTTTATCTATATTAACGCGAAGCGCATCCTTAGATACATAATTAGTGATAATTTCATTCAATTCTGATGGCATTGTGGCAGAAAACAACCATATATTTCTATCTCCTTTTGTCTTTTTTAGAATTGTGTTAAGTTCTTCTTTAAAGCCCAGGCTCAACATTTCATCTGCTTCATCAAGCACCAGGGTATTAATTTTAGAAATGTCCAATGCTTTTTTATTGAGTAGATCAATAAGCCTTCCCGGAGTGGCTACAACAATATGTGTCGGCCTTTTTAAACGGGTCATTTGAATATCTATTTTTTCACCACCATATACTGCTTCGGTAAAAACAGGAATTGTGTATTTTGTGAATTTAAAGAGTTGCTTGGCTATTTGCTGCCCAAGTTCGCGGGTTGGAGCCAAAATCAAGGCCTGGATATACTCTTTTTTAGGATCTATTTTAGACAAAATAGGCAATCCAAAGGCCGCAGTTTTTCCTGTTCCGGTTTGAGCCTGTCCGATAAAGTCGATATTTTCCCGGGATAAAACCGGAATGGCCGCCGTCTGGATTTTAGTAGGGGTGAAAATTCCTAATTCCTTTAATCCTTTGGCGATCTCTTTGGAAACACCTAATTCAGTAAAACTCATTGCCTATATTTTTTTAAAAGGCAAAGATACTTTTTTTTGTAACAAGCATTTGCTGTTTATAATTTGGAAATCAAAATCTGATAAAAATAATTATCCAGACCGTCAATCTCTGTAAGCCTAAAATATTTGCTGAATTAAGGATCCTTATAATTAAGATTTTACATTAAAGTTAGTATATAAAATAAACCGGCCTGAAAATGATTTCTCAGGCCGGTTTATATTTCTTCGAAATTAGAATTATCTATTCTTCCTTTTCTATTTGAGCTACTCTTTTTTCCCATTCCCATGCGCTCTTTAAAGCTTGGTCAAGGCTGTGTTCTGCTTTCCAATTAAGTACAGAATTCGCTTTATTGGTATCGGCATAGGCGGCTGTAACATCGCCTTCACGCCTATCCACTATTTTATAAGAAAGTTTTTCTCCGGAAACCCGTTCAAATGATTCAATCACTTCCAATACAGAATTTCCTTTTCCTGTACCTAAATTAAACGTATCGTAATTTTTCTCCAATTTATCTTCCAACAGGCTTTTAAGAGCACTCACATGCGCCCTGGCAAGATCCATAACATGAATATAGTCACGAACGCAAGTACCATCAATTGTTGGATAATCATTGCCAAAAACAGAAAGCATTTCTCTTTTTCCTATAGCAGTTTGTGTAATAAAAGGAATTAAATTTTGTGGGGTTCCAATTGGTAATTCGCCAATTTCACCGCTTGGATGGGAACCAATTGGATTGAAATAACGCAGGGAAATAGCACTTAATTGAGGATAAACCTTACAGGTGTCCCGGATAATTTCCTCTCCTATTTGTTTGGTATTTCCATATGGGGATTCAGCTTTCTTAACAGGTGCATTCTCACTTATTGGCAAGCTATCAGCCTGACCATAAACCGTACAGGAAGAGCTGAAAATAAAATTTGCTTCATCTTTCTGACTGAGTTCCTTTAAAATATAAATTAAACTGGCAAGGTTATTTTCGTAATACAACAGCGGATTTTCAACACTTTCTCCCACAGCTTTGGAAGCAGCGAAATGAATGACCCCGATTATTTTTGGATATTTTTCAAAAAAATCCACAACGGATTCCTTGTCCCGCAAATCAATATTTTCGAATTCAGGTGAGATTTGTGTTATTTTCATGATCCCGGCCAAAACATCCAGGGATGAATTCGATAAATTATCTATTATTACCACATCAAAGCCTTGTTCCTGTAGAGCCACAACTGTATGGGAGCCAATAAAACCAAGACCCCCGGTAACTAATATTTTTGATTTCATGAATGTTTTTTCTTATTTGGTGCAAATTAGGAAAAACGCCAAAACTGACCTTATAAATATAAATAAGTTTGGGTTATTTATAGGTAAATTTTAACATTCCGGAAAAAACCGGCTTTTCCGTTTAAATCTCGTTTTCCTGCAAAAACTCTCCATATAACATTTATATTTGCACAAAATAAATTTTTTATGGACTTTGATAATCAACTCAAAATTTTTAAATGGATAAGTATTTTAGAAGGAATATCATTCTTGACCTTGTTATTTTTGGCCATGCCATTAAAGTATATTTTTGGCTTGCCTCAAATGGTCCAAATTGTTGGAATGGCCCATGGAGTTTTATTTATAGCCTATCTCATAGGAACAGCTGTGATGTTTAAGCCACTAGACTGGTCCATTAAAACCTTATCTATTGTAATTGCATGTTCGGTGCTGCCTTTCGGTCCTTTTTATGTCGAAAATAAATACCTGAAAGCATGAAGGAGTTGATGGATTTTAAAGACATAATCTGTATTGCTGAAGATTATTTTATCAGCCTGGGAATGAATGTGCTTGTGGCCAGTTATCTCAGTTTAGCGATAAATATAAGTATATTGGTACTTCTGGTTTTTCTGATCAATTACCTGGTAAAAAGATTTGTAGTTGAAACTTTTAAAGCCTTCACCACAAAATCAAAAACTACTTTCGACGATTTTTTGGTCAAAAGTAAATTTCCCAGATATATAGGGCAAATTTTCCCTATTGCATTGATATATTATACAATTCCCTATATCCTGGTGGACCATGAATACAGCCTTAAAGTTGTTCTTTTTGTCCTGAATATTTATGTTATTATTCTTATTGTATGGATTTTCCGAAGTTTGTTGCGCACCTCAAAAAATTACCTGAGAACCAAAGATGAATTCAGGGATAAACCAATAGATAGTTATATACAAGTCCTGATGATCTTTGTTTGGGTTGTTGGCATTATGTTCATCTTTTCTGAAATTACAGGAAAATCTGTGATTAATTTTGCCATTTCACTGGGAGCCGCATCAGCTATTTTACTCCTTATATTTAAAGATACCATCATGGGATTTGTGGCTTCCATCCAAGTTTCAGTAAATGATATCGTGCGAATTGGAGACTGGATTACCTTCAGTAAATACGGTGCCGATGGAAATGTAACTGAAATAAATCTCGCCACAGTGCGAGTTCAAAACTTCGATAATACTTTTACAACAATTCCCACCTATAGTTTAATCTCAGATTCCTTCCAAAACTGGCGGGGGATGCAGGAATCCTCGGGTAGACGAATTAAAAGGGCTATTTTTATCAAACAGAATTCTGTAAAATTTGTTACTCCTGAAGATCTGGAAAGACTCAGAAAAATCTCCCTCATCGCCCCTTATTTAGATCACAGACAAAAGGAAATCGACAAGTTTAACACCAGCAATAATATCGATAAGGAAATGCCAATTAATGGAAGAAACCAAACTAATTTAGGGATCTTCAGAAAATATGCTGATGCCTATCTACACGATCACTCTGCAATAAGTAAGGAATTGTATTTGATTGTGCGCCATCTAGCTCCAACCTCACAGGGAATTCCGGTAGAAATTTTATGTTTTAGTAGGGACAAACGCTGGGAAAATTTTGAATATATCGCAGCCGATATTTTTGATCATTTAATCGCCGCTGTTCCTTATTTTGATCTGCAGCTTTTCGAATCTCCTTCCGGGGACGACATTCAAAATTTTTCTGCTAAATTTAACCCAAAGAAAGACAGCTAAAGTTACTTTTTTTATATTTGAACTTTTATAACCAATCTAACTTATGAGTTTAAAGCCGTTTTTACAAGGTTTTGGTTTAGTAGCAGTGTTATTAACCCTTATTCCAATAGCAGCAGCAGATTTCTGGTGGATCAGGATGTTTGACTTTCCACATATCCAGCTAACTATTTTGACCTTTGTAGCCCTTGTAATTTACTTCATTAAATTTAATGTGAAATGGGTTCAGGACTACGTTTTCGTTTCGGTTTTAATTACATGTTTTATATTTCAGTTGCTGAAAATTTATCCTTATTTACCCCATTCCAATTTTGAAGTTGGAAATTCTTCATCTGAAGCAAATAAGGATAACACCATTATATTTTATTCTGCAAATGTATATCAGGACAATACGAATTCAAACTTATTGATTCAGGAGATTGCAAATAATGATCCGGATATTTTATTGCTTATGGAAACCAATATACGCTGGATGAATGATATTTCAGAGGCGATTTCTAAATATCCTTACAAAGTTGAAGTTCCTCTTGAGAATACTTATGGAATGCTGCTTTATTCTAAATTAAAAATGAAGGATCCACAGGTGCTATATTTAGTAGATGACAGTATTCCTTCTATTCACACAATATTGGAACTAAATAACGGAAAAAATGTGAGCTTCCACGCCATTCATCCTACTCCGCCCATGCCGCATGAGAATCCTTCTTCTACAGACAGGGATGCGGAGATGATGCACTTGGCTGTAATGTCGATGTATCGGGAATTACCGGTAATTGTGGCAGGTGATTTTAACGATGTTGCCTGGTCCGGTACTACTGTGTTATTTAAAAATGTTAGCAGATTACTTGATGTACGGGTTGGCCGGGGTTTTTATAACTCCTTTGATGTATCAAGCTTTATTTTGAAATGGCCTTTGGATCATTTTTTTGTTTCTGAA
>JBBRGD010000080.1:0-7549 GCA_038241065.1 Flavobacteriales bacterium | reverse complement strand
CTAATAATTTCCATATGCGGGTTTTATATCTTTTTCAATAAATTCAGTTTCCGGATCACAAATTTCCAAAATGAGTTTTTTCAGTTGTTCATTAAAATTCTCAAGGATCGTTTTGTCAATATTTGATTCTTTAACAGCTCCTTTTCCGGCTTTGTCTTTTTTCGCGAATTTTAAAAATCCCTGAGTTAGGTTTTTAAAGGAAATTACCCCAGCTTCTACGGGCATATTTTCCGGTTTATTTTGCAACAACATCGTGGCATACATAAGCACCTGGAAGGGCTTCGCGTATTTGTCATAATCGGTTGTAAGCTGATCCCAATCTACAATTTCCAATTGATTTTGAGTTACTTTACCGGTTTTATAATCGATGATTCTTAAAATTCCATCAACCAGATCAACCCTGTCAACTTTTCCTCCAATATTTACAGGAAAGTTCAATTCTGCTATATTTAATGATGCGGTTAATTTAGATTCAATTTCTTTAATTTCGATTGGCTTACCGCTTTCAACTGCCTTAATCTCCATTTTCAGAAAATTGATGACATAACGTTTTACCACCTCAAAAATGAGCAAATTTTTACCTTTTGAGATAGGAGCTTTGCTATAGGTTTTCTCGAATTGCCTGGCGACCTCTGTGGGAGTTCTGTTTAAAAAACCCTGCAAATGTACAAGAGTTAATACATGGCCAGTTAAAGGCGCGTAAAATGCTTCAAGCGTATCATGAACCACAGTTCCCAAAGTATTGTATGCAACCGTTTCCTCCACCTCATCTTTATCCTTGATCCCCAGGATATATTGACGGTAAAAATCGATTGGATTGCGGATGTAGGTTGTAAGAGCCGAAGGAGAAAATCCTTTTGCGGCACGTTTTTTAAGTATTTCGAGCATCTCCGGGGTTTTTCGTATCCTTTGAAGTTGCTTTTCTATTTTCGGCACTTCAGGTATTACTACCGAATTATTTATAGTGTGCAATGCTTGTTTTTCTACTTCCAGCTGAATCAGGAACCTGCTTTTTTCGCCTCCCATCCGGCTTTCGGTATCACTGTCGTGCAGCAAATATATTTTTTTTGCGCGTTGGAGCAGATGATAGAAATGATACGTATAAATGGCATCCTTTTCCTTATATGTGGGCAGGTTGAATGACTTTTTAAGATCGTAAGGAATAAAGGAATTGTTGCTTTTCCCCGCAGGAAGCGTGCCCTCATTCACTGAAGTTAATATCACGGTCTCAAAATCCAAAACCCGGGATTCCAGCATTCCCATGAGTTGTAATCCCTGAAAAGGTTTCCCCTGAAAATCCAGGGACTTATTGCTGCTGATTTCATTATAAAAATGATGGAGGGAAGAAATTGAATTAATATGTGGATAGGTGTTTGTCAAATCTGTTAAATTTTCAATTATCAAGTGATATTGATATAGAAATTCCAGATTAAGAGGATCCTGATCATCATTTTTGATGACAAGTTTTAAATGATTTATTAACTCCTTAAAATTAAGCAAAGCTTCCTTAGGTGTAATCTTCTTATCTGAAAAACAAAGTGAGATCAACCCAGCTGGTTCTTTATCAAAAAAGCCCAGAATTTTATCTTTTGACAAATAGAGGAGATTTTCAGCTTTAATAATTGCAATTACTTCATCTGACCTAAAATTAGAGGCTTTCTGGATCAGGGCATTGCTCAATATTGAAATCACGTCTTTATAATAAAAACGATTATTTTCAATGTTCAACATTTCGAAGCATTTTTCAAATAAGGCGGAGAATGGACTAAATTTTAAAGGATAACCCATAGTGATGTTCAGCGACCGGATATTTTCCGGGATTGAGTTGAGCATAGGCAATAAGAGTGATTCATCACCTAAAACCAGTGCTGTAGAGTTTAATTCCTGAGGGCTGAGATTAGCAAGAATTTCGCCGACATATTTTGCTTGTCCAATATTTTTTGGGATTCCAATAATCTCGATCTCTTTTTGTGAAGCATAATTGGTCGATATGGTTTGAAAATCGTGGTTTTTATAATAGGGCCAGTTCGCGGCATATTCCCGAATAAACAGGGAGGCATCATGATTTTGATCCTGAAAATGCACCTCATCAATATCCCAAAATACACGGGCATTACAATCCAACATTTTTTGGATGATTAGCTGTTCTGCTGTATTCAGGGCATTAAAACCTATAAAAATATAATTAGGGGCATTGACTTTGGCAAAATCTTCTATTTTTTCTGAAGCCTGCCTGTAAATGAGTCCCTGATAGGCCAGTTTGTTTTCCAGTAAGTTGGCTTTTAGCGCCAGGTAATATTCCGGCAGTTTTTTCCAAAATGTGAGATAATTTTTTATTAGGTTAGTCTTTTCCTCGTGTAAAGACCAATGATTGATATCCTGGATTTCAGACAGATAATCGAAAATAGCTTCCGAGGAAATCAGATATCGGTCTATTTCATTAAAATCATGGATAAGTGTCTGTGCCCAATTGCTAAAATTCTCAAAGTCTTCGGTTTGATCTGCAGGAGTACACTCTTTGTACACAGCATAAAACTCGAAGAGGGTTGTGACTGAATCTATGGTTTTGAGTTGGGAGACGTTTTCGGTAAATTCCTCTATACTCAAGACCTTTGGTGAGAAAACGGGTTTTTCAACCAGGTTTGAAATTTCCTTTCGAAGGAAAGCGCCAGCCCTTTTACTGGGTAATACAAAGGTAAAATTGGAAATATTAGCGGGTTGCTTTAGCAACTCTTTAAGGATTTGAGAGAGAAATGTTATCATAGGCGTAAAATTAAAAAACGCCCCGAATTATCGGGGCGTTTTTAATTAAACTTTCAAGCTTATTCTATAAATATTTATAGAGAGCTATTATTCTTTATTATCCATTTCATTGTCATCAGATTCCATTTCATTGGCATCAGATTTCATTTCTTTGTCTTTATCCAAAGAGATTTCAACACGTCTGTTTTCTTGTCTTCCTTTTGAAGTATTGTTACTTGAAATAGGTCTACTCTCTCCGTAACCTTCAGAAGTCAATCTGTTTGCAGGAATTCCTTTAGTTATAAGGAACTCTCTTACAGAAGCAGCACGTTCTTTAGATAAATTCATGTTGTAATTATCACCACCCTGGCTGTCTGTGTGTCCTTCAATGTGGAACACAGTAGTTGAATATTCTTTCATGATATCTGCAATTGAAGATAATGCTTCTGCAGATTCCGGACGAATTGTTGCTTTAGCAAGATCAAACAATACAGTTTTAGAATATTCATTCAAGGTAGCAATAGCTTCAGCAGTTACCTCTGGGCAACCATTGTTTGCTACAGTACCGGCAACATCAGGACATTGATCATCTTTATCTAGAACACCATCACCATCACTATCAGGCCAAGGACATCCTTTGTTTTCTGCAGGACCTGCTTCTTCTGGACAGTCGTCAAGTTGATCGGCAACACCATCACCATCAGTATCAGGACATCCGTTTAAAGCTGGAAGACCGGCAACTGTAGGACATTCATCTTTAGGATCTGGAACACCATCACCATCAGTATCAGGACATCCATCAAATTGAGCTAAACCAGCTACTTCAGGACAAGCATCTTTACGATCTTCAATTCCATCACCATCAGTATCAGGACATCCGTTAAACTCTACTAAACCTGGAGTTTCAGGACATTCATCATCTTTGTCATAGATTCCATCACCATCGGTGTCTTTACCTCCAAAAACGAATTTAATTCCGGCTGCATGTTGAAAATGTGAATCTGAACCATCATCAAAAGCATGTTTGTAGGTAGATTGAACGTTAAGGGCGATATTATCTGAAAACCAGAAGTTAAGACCCGCAGTACCGTTTACAGTAGCTGCACCATTTTCATCAACCCAGGTATAACCACCACCAACTCCAACAAAAGGATCAAACCAACTGTCATTAAGCAAGGTTCTTAGGTTGTAATTTATTGCTCCGTCTACTGCATAGTAAGACAAATCATTTTCTGCCATATCTCCAAATTTATCAATTTGGTTTACAGAACCGGCAACTTCAGCTACAAATCCGCTACCAATATATCTGGCAACAGATAGTTTTGAAACTGAAGGTAAAATGTTCCAGTGGTCTGAGGTATTAAAATACTCATCAAACATACCGCCTAAAGGAGCATCTTCTCCTGTTGGGTAAAAGTCAACTGCATTTACCCCAATGCCAATGGCCCAAGGGTTGTTTTGATCCTGTGCTTGTACCGCGGTAAAGGTCAGGACAAATAATGAAGCCAATAAAAATCTGCTAAGATGTTTCATATTTGTTAATTTAGTTTTAAGTGTTAATTGAAGCAAAAGTATGCGCAAATTCAATATTAACAAAGTTAAATTTAATAAAGTTTTCTTAATAGAGGCGGATATAGTACTGTTTTCAAGGCTTTATACAAAAAAAACACTGAAAAAACATTATAAATAAGCCTTTTAAAGTGGCATTTTTTGTAGAATTTTCAAGAATCAGTTAAATTCTAACCCAAAATAATTAACAATTTAATTATTTTTCAAATCTTAAATTACTCCTAATTCCTTGCCCACTTTCGTAAATGCTTCGATAGCTTTATCCAAATGTTCCCTTTCATGTGCTGCAGAAAGCTGCACCCTTATTCGCGCTTTTCCCTTTGGTACAACTGGGAAAAAGAAACCAATCACATAAATTCCTTCTTCCAATAAACGATCAGCCATATTTTGGGATAGTTTAGCATCATAAAGCATAACAGGTACAATAGCGGAATCGCCATCTATTATATCAAATCCGGCAGATTTTATCTTTTCCTTGAAATATTTTGTATTATCTTCTAATTTGTCCCTAAGTGAAGTGTTTCCCTTAAGCATTTCAAAAACCTTAATGGAAGCCCCAACGATTGCAGGCGCAAGTGAATTAGAGAATAAATAAGGCCTGGACCTTTGGCGAAGAATTTCTATAATTTCTTTTTTACCGGTAGTATATCCTCCCATTGCCCCTCCCAGCGCTTTTCCAAGGGTTCCTGTAATGATGTCTATTCTTCCTAAAGCGTTTTTTTCTTCAAGAGTTCCTATTCCTGTTTTTCCAATAAATCCTGCAGCGTGACATTCGTCGATCATCACCATCGCATTATATTTATCGGCCAGATCACAAATTTTGTCCAAAGGAGCCACAACCCCGTCCATAGAGAAAACACCATCGGTTACAATTAATTTAAAACGCACTCCTTTTTCATTAGCTGCGATAAGTTGTTTTTCCAGATCCTCCATATTGGCATTTTCATACCTGTATCTTGCAGCTTTGCATAAACGCACTCCGTCTATTATAGAAGCATGATTCAGGGAATCGGAAATAATAGCATCTTCTTCAGAGAGCAAAGGTCCAAAAATCCCTCCGTTCGCATCAAAACAGGCTGCGTATAAAATGGTGTCTTCAGTTCCGTAAAAATCG
Source organism: Flavobacteriales bacterium (assembly GCA_038241065.1). Taxonomy (GTDB): domain Bacteria; phylum Bacteroidota; class Bacteroidia; order Flavobacteriales; family Flavobacteriaceae; genus Gillisia. The sequence goes on along the minus strand of JBBRGD010000080.1, from coordinate 2,124 downwards.
GCTATTTTACTTTCCAGTTCTTTGTGAATGTCCTGTGTTCCGCAAATAAACCGCACACTAGACATTCCAAAACCGTGAGAATCCATGGTATCCTTGGCAGCTTGAATGACTTCCGGATGTGAAGAAAGGCCCAAATAATTATTGGCACAAAAATTAATTACCTTTTGACCTGTGGAAATTTTTATTACTGCACCTTGAGGAGAAGTGATTATTCGTTCCTTTTTATAAAGACCGTTTTCTTTAATTTCTTCTATTTCCTTTTGTAAATGTTCTTTTATGGATCCGTACATAGTTATAAGTTTTTTGTAAAATTAAACATCTTTTATACAAATGTGAGGCTCACTTCATTATTAATATAGACCAATATTTTATCGCTCACTTCAAAACCCATTTGGTTAAGTACTGTTGCATATTGTTCCATTTGCGCTTTATGGGCAGGTTGGACATTTCCGGTTTTGTAATCTATGATGCACAACTTATTTTGATTGCAATTCAGCCGGTCCGGTCTTAATATTTCGCCATTGGGACTTATAATGTCCTGCTCCCTGTAAACTATATTTGAAGCAGAAAAATAGCAAGCCAGCTTTGGATGGGAGATCACTTCTGAAAGGAGTTTTTCTAATTCCTGTAATTGTGATCGGGAAAGGTTTTCTTCTTTTGAAAATTTTTCCAAAGCCTTTGGCAATTCATCTGAGGTATCTATTTCCGAAAGAATATTATGCACCAACAGGCCTTTATTGATCGCTTTCTCCTGAAGGGAATCCCAAAGTGAACCAGATTTTGTCACAATATTAACCGCCTCGCTGCGGGTAGGACAGGAGAAATAATGCTCCTGAAGGATTGTTTTGGCACTTTCTTCTCTTTTATAGTTATCCAGATTTTTTGATCCGAATTCGTATGAAAGACCGTCATTCCATTTGTTTTCAGATTTCAGGAAGCCTATAAGCAAACCTGAAACTTTATTTTCGTATTCCTGATCATCTTTGTCAAGGTCGAAATTTGAAACAATGTATAATTGTTGAGATGCCCTGGTGAAGGCCACATACAATACATTTACGCTGTCAAATTCGCTTTGGTCCAGCAGTTCATTATAGGCATTGGCTTCAAGCATTCCCCAGTTCAGCATTTTATCGGAAGCCTTAAAATATCCCACAGGAATATCGTTTAAATCTTCCGGCAAAGGCAGCCATAAATGGTCTCTTGCTATATCCCTGAGTTTGGTATTTGCAAAAGGATAAATTACAACCGGAAATTCCAAACCTTTCGACTTGTGGATGGTCAAAACCTGAACAGCGTGCTCGGTTTTGGGAGCTACAATGCTCAGTTTATCTTTTTGTTGTTCCCATTTTTCAAGAAAATCGGAAATTCCGCCAAAATTTTTGGTGGTATTTTCAAAGACAAAATCAAGATAAAACTGGAGATAAGCATCAGAACTTTCAATAAGCGAGAAACTCCTTATTATATATTCTGCAGCTTCATACAGAGATAAAACCTGAAGCTGTTTTAAATCAAAAGTGATCTGATAATCATTCAGCCATTCAAAAATTTGGTTATTATCCTTCTGAAGATTTTTTCTTATGATTTGATAAGGATTTTCAACTCTGAGTTTTTGAACCAAATAATTTAAAATTTCCAGTTTTAAATTATTGTCCTTTGAGTTGACCGAAAATTCCAACAAAGCGTTGATAAAAAGTACTTCCGGCGAATTTGAGATCAATAAAGATTCTGAAGAAACTATTGATATTCCGTTTTCACTTAAATAATTTGCGATCGCAAAACCCTGTTTTCTTGTCCTGGTGAGGACACAAATATCGTTTTTTGACATTCCTTCCGCTTCCAGATCTTTTATAATTTCCAAAATCTTTGCCGGGTGCAGTTCCATTTCCTCCTGAACATTTTCAGCTTCCAAAAATGAAATATTCACATATCCTGAAAATGTTTTTTTTGGGATTTGCCCGCTGCTTTCAAAAAGTTTTTTATAAGTGGGATTTTCAAATTTATTTGAAACAAATTCAAAAAACGAATTATTGAATTGCACTATAGTTTCCGCACTCCGGTAATTAAACGGAAGATCGATCACCATTTTATTGGTGTTAAAGGGATTTTCCTGGTTGTAAAGGCTTA
>JBBRGD010000079.1:0-7562 GCA_038241065.1 Flavobacteriales bacterium | reverse complement strand
ACAGTTCAACAGTTCAACAATTACACATCTATTCGTTTAATCGTTGATTCGTTTAACAGTTTAGATTGCCATTGCGAATGAAATGAAGCAATCTTATTGTAGCTATGGAATAACTGTGTCGCTTTGTTCCTCTTTATAATAATACACTACAATTCAACAGTTCAACAATTACACATCTATATTCGTTTAATCGTTAATTTGTTTAATCGTTTAGTTTGTCATTCTAAACGAGCAATTCCCTTGTTTTTTGTTATCCTGAACGAGCTTTTGGGCGAGGAAGAATCCCTACTATAAACTACAGTTCAACAGTTCAACAATTACACATCTATTCGTTTAATCGTTGATTCGTTTAATCGTTTAGTTTGCCATTGTGAATGAAATGAAGCAATCTTTTTGTAGTTACGGAATAACTGGGAATAACTGTTTTGCTTTGCTCCTGGTTATAACGATACCCACAATTCAACAGTTCAACAGTTAAACAGTTAAACAATTCAACAGTTCAACAATTACACATCTATATTCGTTTAATCGTTTAGTTGGTCATTCTGAACGAACTTTTGAGCGAACAGGCAGTTTAATGTTTTTTACAAATCTTTTAATTTGCTACTTCACTTGTAAATTTGATCCGGTAAAGCCGCAGTTCTTCAAGGTCATATTCCCCGTCAAACTCTTTCATGGCATCTTCTATTTTATCGCTTTCGGCTTCTAAAAAATATTCATGAATTTCTTCCTGTTGCTCTTCATCTAGGATCTCATCTATCCAATAATTGATATTGAGTTTGGTACCACTGTAAATAATAACTTCCATTTCCTTTATGAATTCGCTCATTTCCATTCCTTTGGCAGAAGCTATATCGTCCAACGGCAATTTCCTGTCAATGCTTTGAATTATGTAAAGTTTAAGTGCGCTATGGGAGCCCGTAGATTTCACTACCAGATCATCCGGCCTAGTTATATCTTGATCTTCGACATAACGGGCTATCAGTTCTACAAACTCTTTCCCGAATTTCCTGGCTTTATTTTCACCTACACCGTGAATATTGCTCAATTCTTCAATATTCATTGGATATTTTATAGCCATATCCTCCAATGACAGATCCTGAAATACTGCATAAGGAGGAACATCCAGCCGTTTTGCAACTTTTTTACGCAAATCCTTCATCATTTTAACTAACTGCTCATCTATATTTGCGCCTCCGGTTTTTGTAGAGACCACCTCTCCTTCGGTAATACTGTCAAAAACATGATCTTCAGTCATCATAAAGGAAGTTGGATTTTTCAAAAATTCCTCCCCCTTATCGGTTAATTTAACAACTCCATAGGTTTCGATGTCCTTTTTCAACAAGCCTGCTACCAGGATTTGTCGCAATAAAGCCATCCAATATTTAGCATCCTTATCATTTCCTTTCCCAAACAGTGGGTGTTCATCGGTTTTATGAGATAGAATCAGGGCATTTGCCTTTCCTATCAGGGTATTTACAACTTCTTTTGATTTGTATATTTGATTCGTATCCTTTATTGTTTTTAGCAAATGAGATGCGTGTTCTTTGGCTTCGCTTTTCTTTTTCGGGTTGCGCACGTTGTCATCCATAGAGGCGCCTGCTCCGGTTTTACTGTCAAATTCTTCGCCAAAATAATGCAGTAGGAATTTGCGGCGGGAGACGGAAGTTTCAGCATAACCTACAACTTCCTGCAGCAGGGCTTGACCAATTTCCTGTTCGGCCACCGGCTTACCGCTCATAAATTTTTCCAGTTTTTCAATATCTTTATAGGAATAAAAGGCAAGACAATGCCCTTCTCCTCCGTCCCTTCCGGCACGTCCGGTTTCCTGGTAATAACTTTCAAGACTCTTGGGAATATCGTGGTGTATTACAAATCGCACATCCGGTTTGTCTATTCCCATACCAAAGGCGATGGTTGCAACCACTACATCTGTATCTTCCATGATGAACATGTCCTGATGTTTTGCACGGGTTTTAGCATCCAACCCTGCGTGATAAGGTACTACAGAAATTCCATTCACCTGAAGGGTTTGTGCAAGCTCCGTTACTTTTTTCCGGCTTAAACAGTAAATAATTCCGGATTTGCCTTCAAACTGTTTAACAAACCGGATAATATCGGTAAATACGTTTTTGGTTTTTGGGCGCACCTCATAATATAAATTCGGGCGATTAAAGCTCGCTGTAAAGGTATCGGCATCCGGAATTCCCAGATTTTTGAGAATATCCTCCTGTACTTTTGGAGTTGCTGTGGCTGTAAGCCCAATAATAGGGATATTATCGCCGATTCTTTTTATAATAGTGCGCAAATTGCGGTATTCAGGCCTGAAATCGTGACCCCACTCGCTAATGCAATGGGCTTCATCTACCGCCATAAATGAGATCTTCACATTTCGTAAAAATTCGACATTCTCCTCTTTGGTGAGAGATTCAGGGGCTACATAAAGCAATTTTGTGATCCCGTTGGTTATATCTTCCTTGACTTGTTTTACCTCCGTTTTGTTCAGTGATGAATTCAGTACATGTGCTACCCCGTGTTCAGAAGAGATCCCGCGAAGGGCATCCACCTGGTTTTTCATCAGCGCGATCAGAGGGGATACCACAATGGCAGTACCATCAGATATTAGGGCAGGAAGCTGGTAGCACAGGGATTTCCCGCCGCCGGTAGGCATTACCACAAAAGCATTATGCCCTTTAATTATGCTGGTTATTACCTGTTCCTGAAGACCTTTGAATTGACTAAATCCAAAATACTTTTTAAGTTGTTTGTGTAAATCGATTTCCGCAGAACTCATTCAATTATGTTACAATTTTACATACATTTGCAGAATATAAAGATACATGTTTCTTTAATATATTGCAATTCATAATTCTACAATTTGAAACTTAAAGAAAATATCCTCTCCGTAGCTAAAGAAACTATTTCCATTGAAGCAAAAGCCATTGGGAACCTTGAAAATTTATTAACTCAGGATTTTGCAGATGCCGTTCAATATATCTATAACTCAAAAGGCAGGGTAATTATTACAGGAATTGGAAAAAGCGCCATCATTGCAGGTAAAATTGTGGCTACTTTAAACTCTACCGGCACCCCGGCTGTATTTATGCATGCCGCCGATGCCATTCATGGAGACCTGGGCACCATTTTAAAGGATGATGTGGTTATTTGTATTTCCAAAAGCGGAAATACTCCGGAAATTAAAGTCCTGGTGCCGCTGATAAAAAATTTCAACAATAAAATTATCGCCATTGTTGGGAATGTGGATTCTTTTCTGGGACTGCACTCAGATTTTGTATTAAACGCCTTTGTAGAAAAGGAAGCCTGCCCCAATAACCTTGCGCCTACAACAAGTACTACTGCCCAATTGGTTTTGGGCGATGCTTTGGCAATTTGTTTATTGAACCTGCGCGGATTTTCCAGTAAAGATTTTGCCAAATACCATCCCGGTGGCGCTTTGGGCAAAAAATTGTATTTAAGGGTAGCTGATATCACGGCTCAAAACCAGCAACCGCAGGTTTCGCCTAACACCAATGTAAAAGACGTAATTGTGGAAATTTCAGAAAAAATGCTGGGGGTAACCGCGGTAATTGAAAATCAAAAGATCGTCGGGATCATTACCGATGGGGATATCCGAAGAATGCTTCGCAATAACGACAGCTTTGTCCATCTTACCGCTGCCGATATTATGAGCAAAAATCCCAAAACCATTGCCCCTGACGCTATGGCGGTAGATGCCCTGGAAATGTTGGAAGAAAACAAAATATCTGTGCTTATCGCCGAGGAAAACGGAAAATATGCCGGAGTAGTACATATTCATAACCTGATAAGAGAAGGAATTTTATAATGGGAAAAGCGAAATCAACCAACGATGAAATGTCGTTTTTGGATCACTTAGAAGATTTGCGTTGGCATTTAATAAGAGCATCCTTAGCAATAATAATAGCAGCTACTGTAGCCTTTTTTGCAAAAGGATTTATTTTTGACGTATTGTTATTTGGTCCAAGAGATCCCAATTTCTGGACTTATGATATCCTATGCCGGTTTACAAACTGGTTGGGAGTAGAAAGTGGATTTTGCTTTGACGAGATGCCCTTCAGGATCCAAAGCCGGACGATGGGCGGTCAATTCTCAGCACATATATGGGTATCCATCACTGCCGGATTCGTTCTTGCATTTCCCTATGTGATTTATGAATTTTGGAAATTTGTGGCTCCCGCGATGAAAGACACTGAAAAAAATAGTTCCAAGGGATTTATTTTTATTTCATCTGTCTTGTTCTTTTTGGGTGTTTTGTTTGGATATTATTTGGTAACGCCACTTTCCATCAATTTCCTTGGAAAATACCAGGTGAGCGACGATGTATTTAACGATTTCGATTTGAGCAGCTACATCGCCCTTGTGAGAGCATCCGTTCTGGCCAGCGGATTGATCTTTGAACTTCCCATCGTGATCTATTTCCTTACCAAAGTTGGGGTTTTGACTCCCGACTTTTTGAGAAAATACCGTAAATATGCACTGGTAATTGTATTGATCTTTTCAGCAATTATTACCCCGCCGGATATTGTAAGTCAGATTATTGTCGCGATCCCCGTTCTTATTTTATATGAAGTAAGTATTTTGATCTCGCGCATCGTTTATAGAAAAGAAGAAAAATTATTAAAGAAAAATAAATGAATCAGGTAGAAGAATTCAATTCGTATCGTGAGCGGATGAATGATGTTATTTTAAAAGATAACAATAAAATAATAAAACGCATTTTCAATCTCGACACAAATGCCTTCGCACCGGGAGCTTTGGACGTTAAAACAAAGGAACTTCTGGGCCTGGTCGCCTCAACAGTATTGCGTTGTGACGATTGTGTCAAATATCATCTGGAAACCTCCTATAAAGAAGGTATCACTAAGGAGGAAGTGATGGAAGCCATGGGAATTGCAACCCTGGTTGGCGGTACCATCGTTATTCCACATCTGAGAAAAGCATACGAATTTTGGGATGAACTGGAGTCGACGGATTTGAAACAGTAGATTTGAGATTTAAATCACAAATAACAGGTCGTCACAAAGCATTGGAAGATCAAAATTATCTGACTTTTCAGAATAATTTCAGAAGGAACTCTTACTCAAATATTAAATGGCCACGAATAAAAAATGTTCAACTGTAATATAAAAATAAATTATTCGTGCATTAGTGGCTTTTTGTTTTGGAATTACATTTCTTAAAGAAAAATTCAAATATAATGATCCCAATTTTTATAATCCAATAATTTATAATGAATAAAGGTAAATCCAGTTTAAACTAACAAAATTTCCGTTATTCATAAATACCTTAACTTAGGCCTCAATTTATATTATGAAATTAAAAGCCGATAAAATAGTAAAATCCTACAAAGGACGGGAAGTTGTAAAAGGTATTTCCTTGGAAGTAAACCAGGGAGAGATTGTTGGCCTGCTTGGCCCAAACGGTGCGGGAAAAACCACCTGCTTCTATATGATTGTAGGCCTAGTAAAACCTAACGGCGGTAAAATATTCCTCGACAACCGCAATATTACCAAATCCCCTATGTACAAAAGGGCGCAACACGGAATTGGATACTTGGCGCAGGAAGCCTCGGTCTTCAGAAAACTGAGTATAGAAGACAATATCATGAGCGTTCTGGAACTTACTAAACTCTCCAAAAAAGAACGCCTTGCAAAGATGGAGTCCTTAATTGAAGAATTTGGTTTAAGCCACATCAGAAAAAGCCGCGGAGACCTTTTAAGCGGAGGCGAGCGACGCCGAACCGAAATTGCCCGTGCCCTGGCTACCGATCCCAGTTTTATCCTCTTGGATGAGCCCTTTGCCGGAGTAGATCCTGTTGCGGTGGAAGACATTCAGCGCATAGTTGCCGATCTGAAAAACAAAAATATCGGGATCCTTATTACCGATCACAATGTGCAGGAAACCCTTGCCATCACAGACAGGACTTACCTGATGTTTGAAGGATCTATACTAAAACACGGAAAACCCGAAGAACTCGCCGAAGACGAAATGGTCCGCAAAGTATATTTAGGACAAAATTTTGAGCTGAGAAAAAAGAAGATATTTGATTAAAACCTCTGAATAATTTACAGAACGCCATCAAAAGAAAACTTTCTATTGATGGCTTTCCTGCTTTATAACAGTAAGCAGCATCAACCCGAATTATCCATTTCTCCTGACTTCAGTCAGTGGAAAAAGAATTGAAATGAACCGTGCTTAAGACCCTATATATTATGGGTTGCCCTTTATTATAAAAAACATTCATTAATAGTTCTACATTTGAGAACATATTGTATATTTGTCTCATAATTGAATGGATGAATCGAATAGTTGCAAAAAGTACACTTCGGGAATTTTGGGAAAAACACGCCGATTCCGAACAGTACCTGAAAACTTGGTACGACACGGTTAAAAGTGCTAAATGGTTCTCGCCGAACGATGTGAAACAGACTTATATTAGTGCGAGCATTCTAAAAGATGGCCGTGTAGTTTTCAATATCAAAGGAAATTCATACCGACTAATTGTCAAATTCAATTTCGAAAAGCAATGGGCATTTATTCGTTTTATTGGTACGCACACCGAATATGACAAAATAGATGCGGACACAATTTAAACAAGCTATTATGGAAATAAAACATATTAAATCTGAAAAGGATTACCGTAAAGGACTTAAACGTCTCGAAGTGATTTTTGACGCACTAATCGATACAAAAGAAGGCGACGAAGCAGAAATCCTGTCGATGCTAATCGAAAATTACGAAAACGAAAATTATCCGATTGAGGCACCAGACCCAATAGAAGCGATTAAGATACGAATGGAAGAACTGAATATGCGCCAAAAGGACTTGGTCGGAATAATCGGAGGGAAAAGCCGAGTATCGGAAATCCTCAACCGAAAGAAAAGATTGACTGTTGATATGATTAGAGAACTCGAACAAATACTTCAGATTTCCGCATCGGTCCTAGTCAATAATTATGAACTTACGGGAAAATAACAAAGGGTCTCAATATATAAAAAAAATAGGGCGATCAATTACTTGTATGTATTTCCTAGGTAGCCCTTCGAGATATCACAATTAAATTTGGCTCGGATTCAACCGAAAAGTACATGCCTGTTTTCTGCCTACTTTTCTCATACTTGAAGGATAATAACATTGAAATTTGTAAAAATAAAAGTTTAATGTAATTCCATTTTTACAACATAAAAATCGTTTTTCTGCCACCCATTCCCCAGGATTTTAATCACAGGGAATAAATAATGAGTCAACCAGGGGAATGGTTTCATTCATTTAAATTAATCCCCACGGGAATTCTCAAAAAAAGGAGCAATACAAATTATCCATTGCCCCTGACTTCAGTCAGGGGACAAAATATTGAAATGGACAGGACTTTAGCCCCATATTTTTTATAGGATAAACATTTAAAAGATGCTTCCCCACCACAAAAACTATTCTTCAACCTTCTTATCCCTGAAGAGCAGGGAAAGCAATACATAACTCACAATGATAACCGGAATCGCGATAAACTGTAAAATAATAATCAT
>JBBRGD010000078.1:0-7569 GCA_038241065.1 Flavobacteriales bacterium | reverse complement strand
ACGTGTAAACCGGTTTTAATGGATTCGGTAAGCAACATTACCCGCAATATGGAAAAACGGGGTGGCGGGGTTTTAAATATTGCACTTCGGGACAAAACCAATTTGATGGAAGAATACTTTCAATTGCACTGCAGTTTTGAGACCAAAGATTCCATGGGAGCCAATTTCATTAATTCCTGTCTAGAAAAATTTTCTGAAACTTTTAAAGCTGAAGCTCTTAACTATGATGAATTTTCTTCAGAAGAAAAACAACTGGAAATAATTATGAGCATACTTTCCAATTACGTTCCCGATTGTATCGTAAGAGCTGAAGTATCCTGCCCAGTTGTCGACCTCGCCGATGAAAAACATAAAGATCCTGAGGTTTTCGCTGAAAAATTCCTGACAGCGCTCAAAATCGCTGAAATTGAACCTTACCGTGCCGTAACCCATAATAAAGGCATAATGAACGGGATTGATGCCGTAGTGCTTGCAACAGGCAACGATTTCCGGGCCGTGGAAGCAGGAATTCACGCATACGCTTCAAAAGATGGCCAATACACCAGTTTAACACATGCCACTGTGAAAGACGGAATTTTTAAATTGTGGATGGAAATTCCATTGGCACTGGGAACTGTTGGCGGACTTACCAATCTTCACCCGCTTGTAAAAGTAGCTTTGGAGATCCTACAAAAACCTACAGCGAAAAAATTGATGAAAATTGTAGCGGTTGCAGGTCTTGCTCAAAATTTTGCCGCAGTAAAATCCCTTGTAACCACAGGAATTCAACAGGGTCATATGAAAATGCATTTGATGAATATCCTGAATCAGCAAAACGCCTCCCCACAGGAAAAGGAAAAATTAATTCATTACTTTAAGCATCATACTGTAACCCACAGCAGCGTAATGGAACAGCTGGAACTATTAAGGGCTTAAACTTAATCTAAAACCTAATAGGTTTTAAAAAATCTCACATGTCCCAAAGACTTGTGAGGTTTAGTTAATTTCAAAAAAAAGATTTCTTTAATGAAAAAATTTCGCAGTAACGGCAAACTTTTGATCACCGGGGAATATGTGGTATTAGAAGGTGCTCTGGCTCTTGCAGTACCAACAAAATTTGGGCAATCCCTGGAAGTTGAAACTGTAAATGAAGAAGTAATCCACTGGATTGCTTATGATCACCTAGGAAAAGTTTGGTTTGAATATAGGTTTCAGATTAAAAAAATAATCGGGGAAATCCAAAAAACAGAAAACAGCAGCTTAAATGAATCTCAACAAATTGAAGAAGTGTGTTCAAGACTTTTTCAAATATTAGAGCAAGCCCATCTTTTAAATCCTGAAATACTCACAACTGGAAAAGGTTATAAAGTCAATACCCGACTTGATTTTCCTAACAACTGGGGATTGGGAAGCTCTTCTACTCTACTTAACAATATCGCGCAATGGTTTAAAACCGATGCCTTCCTCTTGCTGGAAAAAACATTTGGTGGGAGCGGATATGATATCGCAGCGGCACAAAATAATCATGCATTTACTTACCAGATAGGTCAAAATAACAGAAGCGTTTTAACTGCCGGTTTCAATCCTGTATTTAAGGAGAATTTGTTTTTTATACATCTAAACCGAAAGCAAAACAGCCGGGCGTCTATCAAGCATTACAAGCAACAGTCAAAAGAATTTTTGGAGGAAACAGTCGCAAAGATTTCAGCAATAACAAGTCGGTTTATAAGTTGTGAAAGCCTTGAAGAGTTTAATTTGCTTATTGAAATTCACGAAACCTTGATCTCAAAGATCGTCAATATTCCAAAAATAAAATCGGAACTATTTCCCGATTATCACGGATCTATTAAAAGTTTAGGTGGTTGGGGTGGAGATTTTATCCTGGCCACTGGAGGGGAAAAGGAACAGGCCTATTTTAGAAAAAAGGGCTTTGATACCATTATTCCTTATTCAAATATGATTCTTTAAAACAAAAAAAACTAACTGGGTATAGAAACCGCCAGAGTTGATCCCTGAAGGTCTTTCATTTTTTAAGAATCACAAAACTTCCTTCTAAAAACCTAATAGGCTTTGAGATCTGTGAGGTTTGAACACGCTTTTAAAATCAAAAAAAAAGCCTCCCAAGTTCTTAAACTTGTGAGGCTTTTAAAGCTACTTTAAGGACCTATTTTAGCCTTAATCTAATAAAATTTAGCCCTATTATCTTCAATTTCAGCATTTCCTTTAAGTGCTTCAAATACTTTGGAAACTACTGCCTGTCTGCTTTGTGCTGTTTTCTGATTAGCAAAACCACGGTATGACGGCATTTCCGGTGCTTTATTGACAGAAATTAATTTCACCACATAAACACCTTTATCACCTGTGATAGGCTTACTAACCTCACCAGCTTTGAGTGAAAATGCCGCCCCAACCACTCCCGGTTCATTTCCGGAGCCTGCAAGGGTTGTATTTTTCAGGTTTACCGCACTCGCAGTTTGAACGCTGCTATTCTTGTTTTTGGCGATTTCGGTTAAAGTAGTGCCGGTTATATTTTTATTAATAAGCTCAGCTTTCTTTTCCTTTAACAAGATAGGGGTAACAACGGCTGATGCTTCCTCAGCACTTATCAAACCATCTTTCTTAACGGCTGTAACCTGAGCAACAATATAACCTCCGGGGATTTCAAATCTCCTTATGTCTCCTGCTTTGACCCCATCTTCAAATGCCCACTGTACAATCCTGCGCTCAGGACCAACTCCGGGAATGTTTTCATCTAAAGCCTTCATATCCTTCACTGTTCTGACTTCGAAATTTTCAGATTTCGCTACTTCTTCAAAAGCTTTATCCTTTACTGCAAATTCAAATTTGGTGACCTTAGTGTACAAATCGTTTATGGATTTTTCTGAAGCTTCAATTTTTCTCGCGATAGTAGCAAGTTTAACCGCGCTTTCCTCGTTCGTTTTTTCTACAATTGAGATCACGTGATATCCATATTCGGTTTCAACCACACCTATATCGCCTGGTTTATTATCAAAAACAAAATCGTTGAAATTGGATATCATCATTCCCGGACGGAAATAACCCAAATCTCCTTCCTGAGCTGCGGATGCCTGATCTGCTGAGAATTTTGTTACAAGTTCCGCAAATTTGCTTTTATCTTTTCTCACAACCTTTGCGATGCTATCTGCCAAGGATTTAGCTTCTTCTTTGGTCCTGGTAGTTTCTTTTGCAGTTGCCAAGCCCTTCCAGGAGATCATAATATGACTCGCTTTGGCAGAATCGGCCATTTGGCGTGTTTCAATCATTTTACTTACCTTCCAGTATCCATCTTCCTTATATGGCCCGTAGATTTCACCTTCCGGCAAATTAAAGATCTGGTCGGCAAAATCGCTTTTGATTTCATCTTTAAAGAAAAACCGGTCCTGGTATTGAACATCTGAATTTTGATTTACGAAAGATTTAATATCCTTCGCATTTTTGAAGCCTGCTATGGTATCATTACTATTGGTTTCTGAATTAAACTCAACCTTTCTTTCCAGAACTGCTTCAACACCTTGTTTTGATTCGCTTTCATCTTCGGCTGATGCTTCCTCAGAAAAATATACAAATTGAATATCCCTTGCCTTTTCTACCTGAAATCTTTTTGGATGCTTTTTAACATAAGCGCTTATTTCATCCTTGCTCACCTTCACTTCGGCATCAGGAATACTCGAAAAAGGGATTTGAACGTATTCTAAATTGATATTGTCATTTTCCAAATGGTAAGCCTGCTCCCCCTCCAATAAGGTGGCTCCAACTCCTGCTCGGATTAAATTGTAGTAAATATTTTCACGTGCGGACTCCGCGATAGAATTTTCGTAATCTACCCATTGTTGATAGGCCTCCGGAGAAGTAGCCTTTAGATTGGCTACATATTCCTGCAACTTGTTATTGTCAAATAATCCAGCTTCATTTAAAAAATTCGGGTTATTGGCGAGTTGAAGTCTTAACATATCCTTTACCTGAGCTTCCCCAACTTTTATCCCAAGTATTTCAAATTCTTCTTTTAAAATCACTTCGCGCAATTTCATGTCCCAAACCTGATTTACCACCTGAGCTGTTGTTGCATTTGCTCCCATATTTCTTTGGACTGCTTCCACCTGTCTGGCAAAATCTTCCCTGTCAATTTCCTCACCATTCACCGATGCGATAACATTTTGGGATTTTTGCGAGCTCATTCCGCCATTGCGAATTACATCGGCCAGAACGAAAGAGAATAAAGCCAACGCAATTATTATAATTAAGAAAACAGAACGCTGTCTAATTTTATTTAATACTGCCATGTGTAGTTATAATTTATCTGATATTGTGGGCGAAAATAGTGTTTTTAGCTTAATTATTAAACTTAATATTTGCAAAATATTAACTCATCCTGTATTTTATTTCTTATCCTTGATTTCCAATTCCACCAATTCAATTTTAGTATTGGAAACCTCAAGAATTTTGATCCGGAAATTTTCTATTTGAACCTCTTCCAATTGCTGTGGAATTTCCTCGGTATGATTGGTAATAAAACCCCCAAGGGTTTCATAATTTTCGCCCTCCGGAATATCGAGTTTGTAATTTTCATTTAAATAATCCACTTCAAGTCTGGCCGAAAATTTGTAATGATTTTCTGCCAGTTTTTCTTCGATCAACAAGATAGAGTCGTGTTCATCTTCTATCTCGCCAACCAGTTCTTCCACAATATCTTCAATTGTGATCATTCCGCTGGTACCTCCATATTCATCAATTACTACGGCAATACTTTTTCGTTTTTTTATAAGAATGTTCAGCACGTCTTTTATCCACATAGTCTCCGGAACAAAAACAACTGTCATCAAAGCAGACTTCAGAGTTTCAGGATTTTTAAAAAGTTCAAAGGAATGTATATAGCCAATAATATCGTCTATGGTTTCATTATAGATAAGAATTTTTGAAAGGCCTGTTTCGGTAAAAATCTGGATCAGGTCTTTGGGGATCACATTTATATCTACAGCCACAATTTCGGTTCTTGGGATCATCACTTCCCGGGATTTAATTTCTGAAAATTCCAGGGCATTCTGAAAGATCTGGATTTCAGAATCCACGGTATCATCAGATTCCACCGTTTCCATTTGTTCCGAAATAAAGTTTCCAAGTTCAATTTTACTGAAGGCCAATTGTACTTCATCCCCTTCGGTTTTAAAGAATATTTTTAGAATAAAATCTGAGATCCAAATTATGAAAGTGGAAATTAAACCGAAGATCAGGTAAAATATATATCCCGGAAGGGCAAAGAATTTTAATAGGGAATTGGCATAAATTTGAAAAAACACTTTCGGGAGAAATTCAGCTGTAAACAAGATAACAAGTGTAGAGATTACGGTTTGGGTAAGCAACCTGAAATCTTCTACTATAACTCTTAAAAAACCACTTTCAATAGGTTGCATGCCAATAAACCATTCCATGATCAGATCTCCCATAAAAAACCCGTAAACTACCAGTGCGATATTGTTGCCAACGAGCATGGTGGCAATAAATTTTGAAGGTTTTTTTGTGAGTCGCTTTAGTACATTGGCCAGAAACCCGGATTGCCTTTTTTCAATTTCAATAAAAATTTTATTTGAAGAAACATAGGCGATTTCCATTCCCGAGAAAAAAGCCGACAATATCAGGGCGAAAATTATTATTAGTATGTCAGAGTCCATAGGATTTAATCGTTCCTTGATTCAAATTTTTTCCTAAACTTTCTCTTGAAGAAAAACATAAAAATGGCGATTACCACGAAGAAAAGGAAAAGATATGCTCTATTTCTTTCGGTATTCCAGATTCTAACGGTTTCGAAAAGAAAAAATGCGGCAATAAATAAATAGGCAAATTCAAAATACTTAAAAAATTTCATCATTTATTTTTCTCTTCAATTATTTGTATCCCAATATTGGTGCGGGAACGAAAATTAGTAAAATTTAAATCGGAATCAAAACCTTCACCCTTATTAAGTGCTCCATTGGCAAAGGAAATGGTATTGGGTTTATCTGTAAATACCCATCCCTGGGATTGGCCCCAGTAAAGTTGGTTTGCTTCCAGCCTTGTGCTGTCACTGGTTATCAATACCACATCTCCACGCAGATCAACAAGACCGGTTGCATCGTAAATAATGGCATAGTTTGCGGTGACGATATTTTTATTTTGTTCTTCATCAAAAAATTCCACTTCCACTCCATCCGGAAATTCCCTGTAAGGAAAATCCAAATTGGAAAAATCGAGCATTTTTGGACTCTTTAAGGTAGCCACTACCCTTCCGGAATCGGTATATTTTAAATTTAAATCTTTACCTATGGCCTGGGGGCTCATTCCTTCAATTTCCATTGCCCGTACCCGGTTTAAATTTCCTTCGCATGAAAAAAGCATTGCCATAGTAATAACTGTGACAATGCTTAGAATTATTTTTTGATATGTAATGATCATTAGTTTACAATGCGGGTACTCTTACGCTTTCTCCAATCCAACACCCAATAGTTATAGTTTGACCTTCTTTTCCTTCTTGGAAAATATCGGCTTTTTGTGGAGCTCTTCCTTTGTAAGCCCTAACCGTTTCGTTTGCTGTACCGCTTAAAGAAGGATCTACGCTTCCGGCTTTGGCAGCATAGTTTGCAGCTAACCAATATACAGCTCTTTTATCAAAAGTGGTCTGGCCACAGTTATTTGCGCTTTGAGCGACCATATTTGCAATATGTAAATAAGCCCTACCTTCAGATGGTTTTGCATCAAGAGCTTTTCTGTAATAAGTTCTTGCCTGTCCAAAATTTCCTTTTTTTCTGTAGTTATCGGCTAATTTCATATAAACTCTTGACTTATCTGACGGATTAGTTTCTAGTTGAGCCGATTCATTAAAGTATTTCAGGGCTTGTGATGCATTTCCTTTTGATTCAGCTAACTGTCCCATATAAAGGGCAGATTTCGCAGATGGGTCAGCTTTGTGCAAGGCTTCAGAAACCTTAAAGAAAATAGGATCTTCTGTACAATCTTTTGCAGATAACCTACCTGATGCATTTTTCAACCAAGCAATATCGGTTTTCCTGGATTCAAAATCTTTATTGTATAACGGAATTAAATTATCACAATCGGCTCTCTGACCTAATTTTGCGTTTATGCTTCCTTTTACAATACTATATGCTTTCAGGTTGATTTCAGAATCTGAGATCATTTTATTTTCTGCTGCGGTTAATGTCGCTGCGGCTTCTTGCTTTTCCAAAAGTGGGGCAAGTCTTTCAGCAAGAGCAATCTCTTCTTCTTCAACTTTTGAGATCACTTCATCATAGTTGGCAAAAACATCTTCCAATGTTCTTTTTCCCGCGTCCTGTAAATCTACCAATAAAGAGAAGTATGCATATAATGCACGTGCACTTGTAAAGTTTTTCCTGTCTGCTTTAAAGGCAGTGTCAAAAGCTTTAAATTGCTCTTCTTTAGTACCAATTTCGTTATCGAATTTCAACATTGCGATATCTGCCAGTACTTGGCTTGCATTTGTTTTGTTAGGAAAATATTTCAAACGATCGTTCATCAATTGTATTATATCCTCTACAACAGCTACTTTTTGAGGACCTTGAG
>JBBRGD010000077.1:0-7569 GCA_038241065.1 Flavobacteriales bacterium | reverse complement strand
AGAATTAAGACTGAGGTTCACAGTAATTTTTTTCAGCCAGGCACCAAAAGTAGAATGACCCTTAAACGTAGCTATTTTTAAAAAAGCATTGATAAAGGCTTCCTGCATAACATCTTCAGCTTCGGCGGTATCATTTACTATTCGCAAGGCGGTATTGTACATGGCTTTTTGATATTTATTATAAAGTTCCATTTGTGCACGCTGTTCCCCTTTGCGACAACGCGCAACCAATTGGTCTGTATAATTAATGGTTGGTATCAAAAAAAAATCTTTGCTTTCTTTATTTAAAGATACGTTTGATTTTTATTTGTTACAGTTTCAGGAAAAAAAGATTTCCTTTGCCCGGCTGGCATAGGAATTGAAATAACTAAGCCTATAAGTAACCTTAGTGCGCTGCCTTAGGCTAATGTGATATATATTGAAGCTTATATAATGATACGAACAACCAACTGCAATGACAGTTTGACTTAAAATAAGATATGGCTAAATCAAAATTAATGAATATGGACAGTTTGTCATTTCAAGGAATTGATGAGGATGCAGAGTTAATTCCTTTGATGACTCCAGAAGATGAAGAAGAAATTAATAAAGAAGACCTTCCAGAAATATTACCAATTTTACCGCTCAGAAATACCGTATTGTTTCCCGGGGTTGTAATACCAATTACTGCCGGAAGGGATGCTTCAATCAAACTCATCAATGATGCTAATAACGGAAGTAAAGTTATTGGGGTTGTAGCCCAAATGGATGAGGAAATTGAAAACCCGAAACTTAAAGACATTCATAGAACAGGTGTTGTTGCCAGAATTTTAAGAGTTTTAAAAATGCCCGATGGGAATACCACTGTAATTATTCAGGGTAAAAAACGATTTGAAATTTCTGAAATTATTTCAGAGAAACCTTATTTAACGGCTACAATTAAAGAAGTACCTGAGAAAAGGCCTGTAACAAGCAACAAGGAATTTGCAGCAATTGTGGATTCTATAAAAGACCTGTCTCTTCAAATTATAAAAGGCAGCCCGAATATTCCTTCAGAAGCATCTTTCGCGATCAAAAATATTGAAAGCCCTTCGTTTCTTATAAATTTTGTTTCTTCCAATATGAACCTGACGGTTGAGGAGAAACAAAAATTGCTGGAAACCAATAATTTAAAAGACAGGGCACTGTCTACCTTAAAATATATGAATATTGAGTTCCAAAAACTGGAACTAAAAAATGATATTCAAAGCAAGGTTCAAAGCGATATGAGCCAGCAACAACGGGAATACTTCCTTCATCAGCAAATGAAGACGATCCAGGAAGAATTGGGTGGTGTATCTCAGGAAGACGAGATGGAAGAATTTGCTATTCGCGCCAAGAAGAAGAAATGGGGAGAACATGTTAAAAAACATTTTACCAAAGAACTAGCCAAAATGCAGCGGATGAATCCCCAGGTAGCTGAATATTCCATTCAGCGCAATTATCTGGATCTGTTTTTAGATCTTCCCTGGAATGAATTCAGTAAGGATAAATTCGATTTAAAACGCGCTAAACGGATCTTGGATAGGGATCATTATGGATTAGATGATGTAAAAGAAAGAATTATTGAACATCTGGCGGTTTTAAAACTGCGTAATGATATGAAATCGCCAATTATATGTTTATACGGACCTCCCGGAGTTGGAAAAACTTCGTTGGGAAAATCCATTGCCGAGGCTTTAGGCCGGGAATATGTTCGTATTTCCCTGGGTGGGTTAAGAGATGAAGCAGAGATTCGCGGGCACCGTAAAACCTATATTGGCGCGATGCCCGGAAGGATCATTCAGAGCCTTAAAAAAGCGGGAACAAGCAATCCGGTATTTGTTCTGGATGAAATAGATAAACTTACCAGTGGGCATAGCGGGGATCCTTCCTCGGCCTTACTGGAGGTTCTGGACCCTGAACAAAACAGCGATTTTCACGATAATTTTCTGGAAATGGGATTTGACCTTTCCAAAGTAATGTTTGTTGCAACTGCCAACAGTTTAGGCAACTTGCAACCGGCATTAATGGACAGAATGGAAATTATTAATGTTACCGGATATACCATAGAGGAGAAAGTTGAAATTGCAAAAAGACATTTACTTCCGAAACAATTAAAAGAGCACGGACTTTCCAAAGAACACCTTAAAATTGGGATCCCTCAACTTGAAAAAATTGTAGAAGGTTACACCCGGGAATCTGGAGTGCGCGGACTTGAGAAAAAAATCGCCAAAATGGTGCGGTATGCCGCCAAGAATATTGCGATGGATGAGGAATATCACATCAAGATAACCAATGAAGATGTCCTGGAAATTTTGGGAAGTCCCCGAATGGAAAGGGATAAATATGAAAACAATGATGTTGCCGGGGTAGTAACCGGACTTGCCTGGACCCAGGTTGGGGGCGATATTTTATTTATTGAATCTATTCTTTCCAGAGGAAAAGGCAATCTTAGTATTACCGGAAACTTAGGAAAAGTGATGAAGGAATCGGCTACCATAGCGATGGAATATATAAAATCCAATGCCGAATTTTTAGGACTTGATCAGGATGTTTTCAGCAAATACAATGTGCATATTCACGTACCGGAAGGTGCTACCCCTAAAGACGGACCAAGCGCAGGAATAACCATGTTAACTTCTTTGGTATCGCTGTTTACCCAGAGAAAAATCAAAAAGAGCCTGGCCATGACAGGCGAGATCACTTTGCGTGGAAAAGTATTGCCGGTTGGGGGATTAAAAGAGAAAATATTGGCAGCAAAAAGAGCGCGGATCAAAGAGATTATTTTATGTGAAGAAAATAAGCGCGATATAGAAGAAATAAAAAAGGAATATCTGAAAGGTCTTACCTTTCATTATGTGAAAGATATGGAGGAGGTAGTAAAGTTAGCCTTAACAGATGAAAAGGTTAAAAATGCAAAAATCCTTTAATGCAAAAACCCCGGATTAACCCGGGGTTTAATATTTTCAAAAAAAATCAAAACTCCTATTTTCTTACATTTGCTTTTTCGTTAAGAGAAAGGCCTATTGAATTAAGTAAAAATCTGAAAACATAATTGATGAACAATAAAATCACAATCGCAATAGACGGGTTTTCTTCCACTGGAAAAAGCACTGTGGCTAAGCAATTGGCTAAAGAATTGGGTTATGTATATGTAGATACGGGTGCTA
Source organism: Flavobacteriales bacterium (assembly GCA_038241065.1). Classification (GTDB taxonomy): domain Bacteria; phylum Bacteroidota; class Bacteroidia; order Flavobacteriales; family Flavobacteriaceae; genus Gillisia. The sequence goes on along the minus strand of JBBRGD010000077.1, from coordinate 4,399 downwards.
TGTATAGAGCAGTAGCTTTATTTGCAATGCGGAATTCATTAATAACGGATTCTTCCTTTAATAAAGAAGCATTAATAGCACAATTGCCCGAAATAAATTTAAAATTCGTTTTTAATGATAAACTGGGTTTTGCTGCAATCTATTTAAATGGTGAAAATGTAGAAGAGGAAATCAGGACCATGGAGGTTTCACAATTTGTAAGCAAAGTAGCAGTAGTTTCAGAGGTGAGGGAAAAACTTGTCTCTCTTCAGAAAATAATGGGACGGGAAAAAGGTGTGGTAATGGATGGCAGGGACATTGGCACTGTCGTGTTTCCAAATGCCGAACTTAAAATATTTATGACTGCTTCTGCCCAGAAAAGAGCCAAACGTAGATATTTAGAATTACAGGGAAATAAACAAAAGGTGAGTTACGAAGAAGTATTAAAAAATGTGGAAGAGCGTGATTATCTGGATACATCCCGGAAAGATTCCCCTTTGGTAAAGGCCGAAGATGCTGTAGAAGTCGATAATTCAGAAATGGGTATTGACGAGCAATTTGAAAAAATATACAGCCTTGCCCAGGCTGCCATAGATTCTGTAAATTCTCCAAAATAAAATAGTACTTTTATTTAAATGCAGTTTTTTATTTTCAGAAAATAAATTGTACTTTTGCATTCCTTTTTGGCAAAGTAATGGAAAGAGAAAAGGGTTGAAAATCAAAACAATAATCGCTTCTGTGTTTTTTATTGCCTGAATTTTTCCGAAGAAACATAGAATACAAATAATACAATCAGCAATGGCTGAAGAAACAAAAAATCAAGAAGTTCAAGAGAACGAAAACTCTGAAATTCAAACAAAAGCAGCTCCATCTCCACAACAGGAAAATCCTGAAAAATTTCTGGAAGATTTTGATTGGCACAACTACGAAGAAGGAATTGATCCTGTAGATGATACCAAATTGGAAGAATTTGAGAAATTGGTAGCCGAAAATTTCGTAGACACCTTAAATGATGAGGTTGTAACAGGAAAAGTAATCAATATTACTGATCGTGATGCAATTATTGACATTAACGCGAAGAGTGAAGGTGTTATTTCATTAAACGAATTTCGTTACAACCCGGATCTTAAAGTAGGGGATGAGGTAGAAGTTTTAATTGACGTGCGTGAAGATTCAACGGGACAATTAATTCTTTCTCACCGTAAAGCCCGCGTTATTATGGCTTGGGATCGTGTAAACAAAGCTCACGACGAAAGTTTAATAGTAAATGGTTTTGTGAAATGTCGTACCAAAGGTGGTATGATCGTAGATGTATTTGGTATCGAGGCGTTCTTGCCAGGTTCTCAAATAGACGTGAAACCTATCAGGGATTACGATGCTTACGTAGGTAAAACAATGGAATTTAAAGTTGTAAAAATCAACCACGAATTCAAAAACGTTGTTGTATCTCACAAAGCGCTTATTGAAGCTGATATCGAGGAACAGAAAAAAGAAATTATCGGTCAGTTAGAAAAAGGTCAAGTATTGGAAGGTACTGTTAAGAATATCACTTCTTACGGTGTATTCGTTGATCTTGGTGGAGTAGATGGATTAGTCCATATTACAGACCTTTCATGGTCTCGTATCAACCACCCTAATGAGATTGTAGAATTGGATCAAAAGCTTAATGTTGTAATTCTTGACTTCGATGAAGCTAAAACAAGAATCCAATTAGGATTGAAACAATTGAACAAACATCCTTGGGAAGCACTTGACAGTGAAATGAAGGTTGGCGATAAAGTTAAAGGAAAAGTAGTCGTTATTGCAGATTACGGTGCATTTATTGAAGTTGCTGAAGGAGTTGAAGGACTTATTCACGTTTCTGAAATGTCCTGGAGCACGCACTTGCGTTCTGCTCAGGATTTCGTAAAAGTTGGTGATGAGGTTGAAGCTCAAATCCTGACTTTAGATCGTGAAGACAGAAAAATGTCACTTGGTATTAAACAATTAACACCTGATCCATGGACTGATATTACTGGAAAATATCCTGTAGGTTCTAAACATACCGGTATTGTGCGTAATTTCACCAACTTTGGAGTGTTTGTTGAATTGGAAGAAGGAATAGACGGGTTGATTTATATCTCTGACCTTTCCTGGACCAAGAAAATCAAACATCCATCTGAATTTACCAATGTAGGTGATAAGTTGGAAGTTATTGTATTGGAACTGGATGTTGAAGGACGTAAACTAAGCTTAGGTCACAAACAAACAGAGGTGAACCCTTGGGATAAATACGAAACTGAATTCGCTGTGGGAACTACCCATACTGCTGAAATCGCTGAAATCGTAGACAAAGGTGCAACTATTGAATTCAACGAAGATATCACCGCTTTTGTTCCTACCCGTCACCTTGAAAAAGAAGATGGTAAGAAATTGTAGCAAGGAGAATCTGCAGAATTTCAAATAATAGAATTCAATAAAGAATTCAAGCGAGTGGTAGCCTCACATATGGCAATCCACAAAGAAGAAGAGCAACAGATTGTAAAGCAAGCCGCTAAAAAAGCAGCTGCGCAGAGCAGTGAAAAAACCACTATTGGTGATGTGAATGCTGATCTTCAAGCTTTAAAAGATAAAATGGAAGGAAAAAAATAATCAGGAAACTGCTTGTAATTCCCAGCATTAATCTGATTAAGTAAAAACCTCCCTGAATTTCAGGGAGGTTTTTTTTGCAAAAAAAATAACAGAGGTAAAATGGATCAAGACAAATTGTTGTGTTTATGCAAAGATTGTGCTTAATCTATAAAGAAAGAATTCTACATTTTTAACTCCTCTCAATTTCGCCCTAAAAGCTTTAATCTTTGAGTTAAAAGACTCAGATGAGACATTTGTACTTCTATTTATAAAGTAGTTCAGGATAGAGCTATAGTTAAGATGTTTGGTATTTGCTATTGTATTGAATGCCCTCAATCCAGATTTCTCCACATCGTTGCACTAAAGCGCCAGTTTGTTATAAGCTACTTCTATTGATTTTGCTATATCAAAAGATATCCTTAAGTCCTTGCACCACATCAAAGACGATTTTGATATCTGGATATTCTGTAAAGAGTATTTTACTTCTTATTTATTGATCAGTTGTCCAGTTTGAAGGCGCTTTGTAGAGCAGATATCTGGAGCGAATAATAAGATTTCTAAAATAAAACCAGATTGTACTGCGGATGTTAAATGTTCTAGCCATTGGATGCAAATCAAACCGAAGTACAGCAAAATTTAGCAATTAAAATAATGAGAATTATTAACCGAGTATTTTTCATTAATAGAAAATGCTAGGGGATATTATTAATTTATTCTTATTTCAGAAGATTTATACTTTCAAAAATACAATAACAGGTGGGTTTTAGGTTGAATATGTTAAAAAATCTTATAAAATATTTAAAACGCTGTTAATTAACAAGTTAATAATAAGTAACAGAATTATTTATACATATATTCGTTGTGTTGCACTAATATTTAGATTATTACCCCCTCTCCCCATTTTAATAATCTTAAGTTTTATTGCCCACAAATCTCATAATTTACTTGACCAAATTGCCTGAATAACGATTACCTACTTTGTGTGGTTGAACCTTATTAATAATCTTTAATTATGTAATTATGAAAAAACCAATGATCAATGTCCAGTCGTTCCACGACGGACGCGAAGGAAGAATGAATTCCAGAAGACAATTTCTTAAAATTGGAGGTCTAGCCGTAGTAGGCTCAAGTCTCTTCCTCTATTCTTGTGAGGATGAAGGAATTACCGATGAAGAAATTATTTCGCTAGACGCAAAAGGCGTAAGTAACAAGAAGGTATTCAATCTCGGAAAAGGAGATCTCGCCATTCTGAATTATGCCTATATTTTAGAGCAATTAGAAGCTGCTTTTTATACTGCAGTTGTTAATGGTTCATATTATCAAAATTTAGCTGACACTGAAAGAGGAGAAAAACAAATTCTTAGGGATATTTGGTATCATGAGGTAATTCATAGAGAATTCTTAAAAACAGCGCTAAATTCTATAGCATCTCCTGGGAGAGTAGCACCCGATCTAGAATTTGATTTTAGTGGGGTGAAATTTTATGACCGAACTAATGTTTTAACGGTATCTCAAATATTAGAAGATACTGGGGTATCTGCATACAATGGAGCCGGAAATTTATTGGAGAGTGCAGATTATTTACTACTTGCAGGTAAAATTGTTTCAGTAGAAGCGAGACATGCTGCAGCAATTAGAGATCTTCTTGAACCTGGAACAACTAATTTTGCAGCAGATGAGATATTGGTAGATTTAGGTGGATCTGGCATTGCTTACGATAAAGCTACTGCTCCACGTGATGTTTTGGCTGCCGTTGCTGCGACAGGTTTTATTAATATAAAAAAATTCATCACCAATAACATACCAACTA
>JBBRGD010000076.1:0-7606 GCA_038241065.1 Flavobacteriales bacterium | reverse complement strand
AAAAAATCAAACCACCCCCTCACCATCCTCAAAAAACTAAAACCCCTACCACTCCAACCTATACCCGGGGGGGCCGGGGGGGGGGCGTGGGGCAGCGCTAATAAAATTTGAAAAAGCCGTGTTTATTAATAAAATCTAGCAATCATTATTAATACTGCTAAATAACGAATAAAGTAAGATTGTGGAAATAGTACAAATAGTGAAACACGTGTGGTATTTTGTACTACAAAAGTTTAAACAATTGAATTATCCAATGCATACCTAGTGAGTTCTGCATTGTTTTTCAAATTTAGTTTGTCCAGAATTCTGGCTCTATAAGTACTAATTGTGTTAACCGACAATGAAATATCCCGTCCAATTTGAGATACGGTTTTACCGGAAGCTATATGTTTAAGAACTTGTAATTCCCGGTCGGATAGAGTTTCGTGTAGAGGTTGATCAAGTGGACGGGACAAGGATTGTGCGAGTTTATCTACTATGTTTGATGAGATATATTTTTTTCCTTTTAGAATATGGTTCACTGCGTTGATCAATTCTTCCGGAGCGCTATCTTTGTTTAAAAAGCCTGAGGCTCCTGCTTTGAGCGCCCGGATGGCATATTGATCTTCCGGCTGTACGCTTAGTATGAGAATTGGGGTTTGAATTCCATCTGCCCTAATTTGTTTCAGGGTTTCCAACCCATTTATGCCGGGCATGGAGATATCTAGTAGAATCAGATCTAAAGTTTCTTGTCTTGTAATTTGAAGTGCCTCAATGCTGTTAGAAGCTTCAAAATACTCCATATTCGGAAAGGAGTCATGAAGGATTTCAGTTAATCCTTTTCGCAGGATGGCGTGATCATCGGCAATTAAAACTTTCATATATTATTTCTGAGTTTTTAAATCTTATAAAGGAACGGAGAGCCTCAAAATTGTGCCGCCTTCTTTTCTTTTTTTTATCGAAAAAGTTCCGTTAATCATAAATGCACGTTCTTTCATTCCTGTAATTCCCAGCGATTGGGTATTATTTTTTTCGGTTTCCAAAATTCCTTTCCCATTATCTGCCACTTCCAGCACTAAAATACTATTTTTTTCGTAAAGTTTAACAATCACTTTTGATGCATTTGCGTGCCGGGTTACATTGGTAAGTGCTTCCTGAAAAATCCGGTAAACGGCCGTATTGACTGTTTTATCATAAACATCTGAGACATTTGAAGTTTCAAACAAACAGGAAATTCCGTTCTGTTCTTCAAACTGGGCTGCCTGCCATTCAATGGCTGCTTCCAGTCCCAGATCATCCAATACTCCGGGCCGCAAATTTGTCGCTATTTTTCGAACATTGTTAATGGTTGTATTTATGTTGTTAATAAGGCGGTCCATTCGCTCCTTCTCATCATTAAAATAAATTTTGTTCTTGTTTTTTAACCAGGAAGCATCCAACTTAATTCCGGTTAATTGTTGACCAAGTTCATCGTGGATTTCCCGGGCAATGTTGATGCGTTCTTCTTCCTGAATGGTTTGCAAATGTGCCGTAAGGCTTCTCAGTCTTTGGTTGGCATTCAGGATATTATTTTCGTGTTCCTTTTGAGCAGTTATGTTCTGTTCAATAGCAATAAATTTCTCCAACTCCCCTTTACTGTCAAAAACAGGGTTTATAGAAACCGATACCCAATATTTTTTACCGGATTTGGTATAATTAAGGATTTCCTTCGTAAAAGCCTCTCGCTTTCGAAGTGCTTGGCTAATAGCAGCCTTATTTTTTGGATTGGTCTCCGGTCCTTGCAGGAAAATTCCTGGTTTTTTGCCTGCCACTTCTTCCAGTGTATATCCTGTAAGTTTTTCAAAAGCATTATTTACATATTCAATTGCACCCTTTGCATCTGTAATTATAACAAGATTATCTGTTTGAGTTGCAATCAGGGAAAGGTCGCGGATTTGATTTTCTGCCTCAATAAGTTTGGTAATATCGGCCACATTTAAAAGGCATTGCTCATTGTTTTTGGTAGAGATCCCGGTAAGATGTACAAACACAGGCAAGTCACTATTAGTCCGTAAGGTTACCAGGCAGGTTTCCTTTTCATTGCTTTCAAATATATTTTTGAGGAAGCTGTTGAAATTTAGTTTTGTATCATCGGAAACAAAAAAACCCAGGCGGCTTTTTATTAAGCCAGCACGTTCTTTCCCGAGAATTTTTGAGGCAGCAATGTTCAAATCAATGATCTCCCCTTCTTTGGAAAGTGTGAAATAACCGGATGGTGCAAAATCATACAATTCGGCATATTTCTCAGAACCGATTTCAATCGCCCTGTCCTTGGAAATTTTAAGTTCTTCATTCTGTAATTCCAGTTCGATCTGGTGCACTTCAATTTCATGAATGAGTTTCAATATTTCAACTTCAGAAAGACTGGAACCAGGTTCTTTCTGACTGTTCTTCAGCAACTCTTCCGCCTTGCGGCGAAGGATCGAAACTTCAAATTTGCTGCCTTCATGATCCATAATTCCCAATTATTTTTTATCCTGGGTTTTTTTCTTGTTTTCTCGAAGCAATTCATTTGCCTCTTTCGATGCTAATTCCAGCATTTTGGTTTTTGTCATATCTGTAAATGTGATCACCAGGCCGTCTATACGGTCATCATGAGTCCTGTAAGGCATTATCCTTACATTAAACCATTTTCCATTGTTGGTTTCTTTTATTTTTTCTACAAAAATCAGGGTTTGTATTACCTCCTTGGCATCGCTTCCAATCTCCGGGTATTTCAAATCTGTAACCAAATCGGTAAAGGTTCTTCCAATATCATTTTTCCGCAATTTAAATAGGGAAGTCACAGGTTTGGTAAATCTGCGGATATTCAACTCCTTGTCCAGAAAAAGGGTGGCAATCTGGGTACTGTGAAGCAAATTCTTCATATCGTTATCTGCCTGTATAAAATCGCTTACCTTGTTCTGCAATTCGACATTAACTGTTTGCAACTCCTCGTTCATACTCTGCATTTCCTCTTTTGAGGTGGTGAGTTCTTCATTGGTAGATTGCAACTCCTCATTGGTAGATTGCAACTCCTCATTGGTGGATTGTAGTTCTTCCTGGGATGATTGCATCTCTTCGCGAATGGTTTTTATCTCATCATAGGCCCGGTGCAGTTCTATTTCCAGTTCCTTCTGCTGCTTATTTGAACTTCCTTTTAGCCTTAGGGGCTTCACATCCTTATGTTCAACTTCTTCTGCAACATTCTTAAAAACAACCATTATCATGCCTTTAATGGCAAGAGGGCTCTCCAGACGTTGAATAGTGACCGTAACAACCTGGGTACCCCCATTGGTCCCAACTTTAATTTTATTCAATATTACAGGGTCGAAATTTTCCATAGCTTTTCGGAAAGCCACTGGCAATTCATGCCGCAAACCTTCACGGGCCATGGAAAATATATTCCAGTTGGCTTTGCCTGCAACAGGTTCCAGGTATTTTCCGGTTCGCCCGGTTATGTAAAGTATATCGCCTTTATCATTTACCATTACACTTGCCGGGGCAAAGCGTTGAAGCAATACCTGATCGGCAAGGCTTTGAATGTTTTCCACTATCTTTGGTTTTAATTTTTTTTCTGATTTCAATGTATGCTTTTTGGAAAATGAAATTGGAAAATTAACCAATTCTGTTGAAATATTTTTTATTGTGCGTTTGTAAATTTTCAATTTAGAATCGATTTCTTCAAAACCTTCAACTTTTTTTCCAAGCGTTTCTGAAGTTCCAAGCACTAAAATTCCCCCTTGATTAAGACTGTAATTAAACAATACAATGAGTTTTTCCTGTAATTCGGCCTCCATATAAATAAGCATATTGCGACAGGAAAGTATATCGAGTTTGGTAAATGGCGGGTCTTTAATCACATTTTGAGGAGCGAATACTACCATATCTCTAATACTGGTTTTTATGTGGTAATTATCGGCTTCAAGCTTAAAAAACATTTTGAGCCTCTCGGGGGAAACGTCGGCAACGATGTTTTGGTTAAAATATCCCTTCCGGGCATTCTGAATAGCCTCAATATCTATATCGGTAGCGAATATTTGCAAGGACACATTTTTGTGTTTTTTGATCTTTTCCATTGCCTCCATAAAAACAATTGCCAGAGAATAAGCCTCTTCCCCGGTTGAGCAGGCCGGAACCCAGGCTCGCAGAACGTGTCCGTCCGGCATTTCTTCTATCAGTGCAGGAAGCATCGTTATTTTGAGTTTCTCCCACACGGCAGAATCCCTGAAAAAGCTGGTAACGCCAATTAACAATTCCTTAAAAAGTATGTCAACTTCCTTAGGATTTTTCTCTAAAAACTGCACATAGTCATCTATCTTTTCTATCCTATGAACCCCTTTGCGTCTTTCAATCCTTCGAAACAAAGTGTTTTTTTTGTAAAGGGAAAAATCATTGCCAGATTGCTGCCTAAGCAAATGAATAATTTTATCGAGGTTGCTTTTATTAATGGTTGTAGATTCTGTCTCTGATTCGGTGCCTGGAATGATCTTAATGTATTTAATAAGTTTGGCAGGAATTTCCTCTACCGGTGCCACAACATCTACTTTTATTGATTCAATGGCACTGCGGGGCATGCTGTCAAATTTTGCGGATTTTGGATCCTGTACGAGCACTAAGCCGTTTTTTTCTTTAATTGCTTTCGCTCCAAGACTACCATCAGAGCCCATCCCTGAAAGAATAATACCGATACTTTTTTCCTGTTGTTCCTCCGCCAACGAACGGAAGAAAAAATCAATAGGCAGACGAAGTCCCCTTGTTTCTAACGGATTGGACAAATGCAATGAGCCATCCTTTATGGAAAGACTTTTATTGGGTGGGATCACATATATACAGTTGGGCTCCACTTTAAGCCAATCCTTCGCCTGCAACACCTTCATTAGGGTACTTCGTTGTAACAATTCAGGCATCATTCCTTTATAGTTCGGGTCCAGGTGTTGGATCACTACGAAAGACATCCCTGTATTTATTGGCATTTTACCAAGGAATAACTCCAATGCTTCCAGCCCTCCTGCCGAAGCACCTATCCCCACAATTGGAAAACTGATGTTTTTATGAGCAACCGGAGTTTTCTTTTTAGGTTTTACTGATCCTATTTTCTTTTCTGCCACCGACTGATCTGTCTTTTTATTTTCTTTCATTTTTTAATGAATTACCTTTAAATCAAATTAAGTTGAATTTTGGGTTTTTTTGATTCATATTCACTTTTAGCTTTTTCTCTTATTTAATAAATTCAATGGATAACGGATAATTCGGCGTTTCTCCATTGCTCACTTTAATAGCGTTCAAAATAGGGAAAACGAGGACTATAATTGCGATGCCTATCAGAAGAATAATCCCCAGACCGAATAAGAATATCAGAGGAATACTTACAATTGTATAGATTAAAATACTGAACTGAAAATTCAGGATCATTTTTCCATGCATATCCATTCCTATAACTTTATCCTTTTGTGTGAGCCAGATAATTAACGGAACAATTAAACCGCCCATACCTGTTATCAGGTCGAGCAATTGGGAAAGATGGGTAAGCACCAAAAGTTGATTGTCTTGTCTCATAGCAACTGTTAGATTTTATAATTAAAGGGCCAAGCTATATGAATTTTGTTACAAAATAAAATTCACAACTGTCTAATCTTCAGATTCCTGAATAAAAAATATTTTAAACAATCCTCCACTTTCCTTATTTTAATGGAAGTTACTCCGTTGTTATTTCTCCAAATAATGAGTTCTATTTTTGATTTACAATTTAAAGAAAAATATTGAATTGTTTTTTATTAATTCAACTTACAAAGTTTGTTATTATTTTTAAGAATCTCATTTTTTACTCCCCCTCCTTTGGAATGGCCGGGTGGAGACTTATCTTTGCAGCATGAGATTAAATGATACCATAGTAGCCTTGGCCACTCCTTCTGGGGCCGGCGCAATTGCAGTGATCAGGGTTTCCGGGCCCGAAGCGATAAAAATTGTTGCGCCTTTATTTAAAGCTAAAAGCAATAAGAATATTCAGGATCAACCCTCACACACCCTGCATTTGGGAAACCTTGTGGATGGAGCACGCATACTGGACGAGGTATTGATCTCCATTTTTCACGGACCAAGATCCTATACCGGCGAACATACCATAGAAATTTCCTGTCACGGAAGCTCATATATACAACAAGAGATCATTTTGCTCCTGATCAAAAAAGGATGCCGCGCCGCCGAAGCAGGGGAATTTACCTTGCGTGCTTTTCTAAACGGAAAAATGGACCTGAGCCAGGCTGAAGCGGTAGCCGATTTGATCTCCAGTGAAAATCAAGCTTCCCATCAATTGGCGATGCAGCAAATGCGCGGTGGTTTTTCTGACGAGATTCAAAAACTGCGGCAGGAATTATTGGATTTTGCTTCTTTAATTGAACTGGAATTGGATTTTGCCGAGGAAGACGTAGAATTTGCCAATCGGGATGAATTTATGCGCCTGGTGGCTAAAATACAAAATGTGCTCAAAAAACTCATCGATTCTTTTGCCGTGGGGAACGTAATTAAAAACGGAATACCGGTGGCCATTGTCGGGGAACCAAATGTTGGGAAATCTACACTTTTGAATGCGCTTTTAAATGAAGAACGCGCCATTGTTTCTGAAATTGCCGGGACAACCCGGGATTCAATTGAGGATGAAATTTCCATTGGCGGCGTGGGTTTCAGGTTTATTGATACCGCCGGGATCCGGGAAACCCAGGACGTAATAGAAGGACTGGGAATTAAAAGGACTTTTGAAAAGATCGCTCAGGCCCAGGTGGTTGTTTTTCTGCTAAACGCAGATATGTTCAAAGTTCAGGGTTCAAAGTTCAAAGTTGAAATTGAAAAGATCCAAAATAAATTTCCACAAAAACCCTTATTGATAGTCGCCAATAAAACAGATAAATTAAGTGAAGCAGAAATTTCAAATCTCAAGTCCCAAATTTCAAATCTAATATCTATTTCAGCTAAAGAAAACATTGGCGTGGATGAATTAAAAACCAAACTCCTGGAATTCGTCAATCTTGGTGAGTTGAGGAACAACAATGCCATAGTTACTAACAGCCGGCATTACAATGCCCTTTTGAGTGCCCTTGAGGAAATAAACAAGGTGCAGGAAGGCTTAAACACCAATCTCTCCGGGGACCTTTTAGCCATAGATATTCGCCAGGCCTTGTATCATTTCGGGGAAATCACCGGGGAAGTGACCAACGATGAATTATTGGGGAATATTTTTGCAAATTTCTGTATTGGCAAATAAACAGCAAATTTTAGTTGATTTCATTTGATATCATTTGATATCAAATATAGTCAAAATTCACTAAACACAAGCCTTTCAAGCTTTTTTATTCTTTTTTTATTTTTCTCTTAAAATACCCTTGTGCACCTCATTAAGAACCTGGTGTGCACCCCGATGTTAAAATAAATCCTCGGGGTGCATTAAGTGCACCTTGTAACACTTTTTATATTATCTTTATGAAAAAGTGTCTATCCTGAAAATTAATCTTAGAAAAAAGAAACTGACCACCGGTAAGTACAGTCTTTATATTGACTATTATAAAGGAAAAATTACCGATGAGAGTGGAAAAAGTAAAAATAATAGGGAATT
>JBBRGD010000075.1:0-7647 GCA_038241065.1 Flavobacteriales bacterium | reverse complement strand
TTTTGTGGCGTAATAGTGATGTACATAGATATTTAATTTTTATTTTCACCTGTTGTGTTCCCTGTAATTAGGCTGGTTCCCGGTAGTTCGTTTTTTCTCTACCAACAATGGTTTCTTTTTGGGTTCTTCCTGTTCCAGTAGTGCCTGTAGCATAGCCGTTGTTGGTTTGGTTTGATTCTTTTCTATATCTTTCATTATAGCAATAACGGCGCTGATCCTTTTTTTTATTAAGGCTTCCAAGGTTTGAACATGCGGACCTATTATTTCATATGGGGATACGGCATTTCGCTCAAAAAACTCGATCATTAAGAGAAGTGTCATTGACTGTGACTCTGACATTTCTTTACAATAGCTTCTGAATTTTTTGGCTACTGAAGCTTTGATCTTTAAGGTTTCAAATCTTTCTTTTCTGTATCGGAAATCCATTTTTTAGTAATTTTTAAACGTTTTTACTGGGGTCAAAGACTACTTTTAGTAAAAAATCAGTTGAAAATTCATCTTCAATTTCTTTTTTAAATATCTAATTAACTATAAATCAATAATTTAAAAATAGCAAAGGAATGCTTAACATCGCGCAGCGTGTTATCCTCTTGCTATTCCTTTTCCCTTTTTTTTTACACACCCGAACAATCAAAATTGGTCAGCTATTTAAATTTAATTGCAATTTTATTATATTAAAAGCATTTGTTGAATATTAACATCAGGGAAGGTTCATTTTTATTGAATTATCATCAAAAACGAAAAAGCGATTAGAATACTTAAAAACGTGATTTCGTAAAAAGCTCAAAATCGAATACCAGATCATTCATTGAAATGATTCTAAAATGATTTACTTTTTATATCCGGAGCGTTTTCCCTTTTTTGATTTTCAGGTTGAAAGAAAAAAAATTGGTTAAACTGAACGAAGCCTAGTCGGTTTGATTTACTTCCTATAGAGCCCTCGCTGTTACCATTTTTTGATATGCCTTTAACCGGGAATTTAGAATTAGGATAGGCCGCCCAAAAATCCTGAATTTTTAAATGAGTCAGCTATAAGGCCGGCTAATTTCTAAATTCCGGAACTTTGCTTTCTCAAAAAATGGTTACTGCGGAATGGTTCTGGAAGGTGAATCAGCGAACAGGGTAAAGTTCCAACCGGTTCCGGTATTTACAAAACGTGAACGAAATACAGATCCGGCGGACTCAGGCAAAAAAGTTGTTTCCGGAGTGGAGCGGTTCCGCTTTTTCTGCGGATTAGCGCAACGAAGGGGATCACTTTTTTTCCTGTGTCCAAGACCTTTTCGACGAAGCGCTTTCCCCGCAATACGGAGCGTCTCTTTTTGGAAGTATCGGGATATAAGGGGAATGTGCTGAGGGGTTTTGGACTTGGAATTCCACTAATATTTGTATCGAGAAAAAGAGACAGAGATTCATTAATCAAAGGCTATAAGGATCTCAAAAAATAATTTTAGTTATCAACCAAATACATGAAAATCAGTTAACATTAAAAAAAACGATATATTTATCAATAATTTCTAACTTATTTTGACTTATCAATAATGGGTTTTCACCTATAATACACCTCAATATCCTAAAACATCAGTGTTTATGGGTGGTGAGGATTTCTGCATCGGCAAGTAAATTGAGTGTGCAGCACGGATTGCAAATCCGCGCTGTCGGAATTCGGAAGTAAATTGACTTAAAATACATTGATTGTAAGCACGGATTGCAAATCCGCGCTCTCGAGTTTTACTTTTTTACATTTTAAAATTTAAGTTATAAAAGTTTAATTTTAGCTAAGTTTTGTACCTGGATTAAGACAGATAAACAAAGAATTAACTGTGCATACACCTCCTGGAACCCTTTTTTACCAATCAAATTTAATATTCGTTTGAGATTAAAGTAGTTTTGAAAAGCGAATATTAATCGAGGGTATTACTTATTATTTTCAATAACATAATCCAGCACTTTTTTCATTAAGTGCACTCTGTCTATACCCCGAACATTGTGAGGCTGCATTGGATAGGTAAAAAAATCAACTTGTTTTTTGTTTTTTATAAAGGCATCTAGTAATGTCATAGTATTTTGTGGAACAACTGTAGGGTCAACACTTCCAATAATTTCCAAAAGTTTGCCATCAAGGTTTTGTACATAATTATGCAACTTTGATTTATTGAACCCTTCCTCATTTTCTTGCCATCTATCCATATAGCGTTCACCATACATGATTTCATACCATTTCCAATTGGTTACAGGACCGCCCGCAACTCCTGTTGTAAAAACCCCTGGGTGCCGCAGCATTAAAGAATTTGTCATAAATCCACCATAGCTCCAACCGTGAATTGCTAGTCTGTTGCTATCAACGTAGGGCAAGGATTTTAAATATTCCACACCCAATAACTGATCTTCCATTTCACGTTCGCCCAATTGTCTGTGAATAACACTTTCAAAATCAAAACCACGTGATCCGGATCCATGATTGTCTAAGGTGAAAATAATATAATCTTGTTCTGCTGCCATCCATTGCATCCATAGTCTAGAATCCCCTAACCAAGAATTTGTAACCAATTGTGCATGTGGTCCACCGTAAACATATATTAAAACAGGGTATTTTTTTGAAGCATCAAAATTAGAGGGTTTAATAATTCTTCCATGAAAATTTGTGCCATTATTGTCTTTTAGAGTAACAAACTCAGTAGTGCCCAATTGATACTCTTTTAAAGGATTATCTGCTGAAAACACAATCCGTTCAGTCTTTTTATTAATTGCTCTTATCTTTGTGATTCCAGGAATATCTATACTAGAATAGGAATCGATAAGATAGTTTCCATGAGGACTTAAACTTACTTGGTGTGTACCATCTTCAGGAGTTAATACGTCTGTTTTTCCGTTTTCAAGCGAGACTTTAAACGCTTTATTTTCACGAGGATCCTTTCCTGTCCCAGAAATAATAACATGCTTTTTGCTTTCATCAAAGCCAATTATGCTTTTAATAACCCATTTATAGTTGGTGAGTTGTTTAATAAATCCTTTGTTTGTGTCATACAAATAAAGATTCATAAAGCCATCGCGTTCACTGAGCCATAAAAATTCTGAATTGCTTTCAGGTAAAAAAACAGCAGGATGTTCAGGTTCCACCCATTTATCGTTCTTTTCTTCAAACAAAGTCTTAACTTTTTCACCGGTAGACACATCATACATTGTAAACCACATATGATTTTGATCCCGATTTAGTTCAGCTAAAAACACAAAGGCATTATCGGGTGACCAGGATAGATTTGTAAGATAATGCTCATCTGAAGTATCAATATTGAGATAAACAACTTTTTTGGTGTTCAAATTATAAATTCCGACTTTTGGAATTTCGCTATCCATACCATTCATAGGATATTTAATATTATTCAAGGTGGCAGGAGTCGTGCTTATATCAACCAATGGATAGTTAGTAACCTTGGTTTCATCTTTTTGGTAGAATGCCAAATAGGTTCCGTTAGGACTCCAAAAAGTGCCTTTTGTAATTCCAAATTCTGAGCGCGCAATAGCTTGTCCGGAGACTATATTTTTATTTTCATAATTGGTGATTACTATCTTCGGGTTACTAGCGGTTGCCAGATATAAATTATTTTCAATGGTATATGCAACAGCGCGTGCGTTGTCAATAAAATCAGTATTTTCAGATTCAGTAGGATAATCGATGGTTTCTGAAATGGTTTTGTTTTTATAATTATAGGTAACAACAGAATTGTTATGATTGAAAGTCACCTTGTCCGAAGTAATTTTAAAAAAATTATTGGGAAGCTTTTCTAAATCCGGAACGACGTTTTGTAGTTCTTCTAAATGAAGCACTTGAATTTTTGATTTTTTATCTGAAACGGAAGCAGATTCAGTAAATAAATCATTGTTTTCCACATAAGCAAATGTGTCAGTATTTGAAACCCATTGCATGTATTTTTGGGCTGGAACAAGTCCTTTAGAGTTTGCTAAAACAGCATCTTCCAATGTTAGGTGCTTGGTTTCTTGAGCAGTTAATAATGTAACAAATAAAAATAAAAAGGCGGAGACTAATTTTTTCATGTGGGGGTTTGAAATTTCACCCAAATTTACATGAATTAAAAACTTATGTGTTCCATAACTAGCTATTAAATTAAAAAAATGAAGGTATTTAGAGTTTTGTTGAAATTGTTTGCTTTTAAAGAAAAGCACCTTATCCCGTAATTGTGCTAAAGTCAGAAGATTTAATTCTCAATTTATACTTTAATAGGATTTAATCTATTAGGCTCAATTTTTCTTTTAAAAAACGTTGTATTTTTAACCGCTCCTCTGCAATGAAAACTAACGGCAGTGTGTGTAAAAAATCTAAGTCTACTGCCAATTCTGGAATAAAATAAGCTTTTTAAACTAGGAATTAGGATTAAGGCAGAAACTGGGGTTTTACGGGGGATCTGTTGGATATTATGCCATTATAATCGGATTCGTCACTTTCGCCATTGGCCGGTATGCCAAAACGTACAAAACTGTCGACCTCCAATTTATTCTTTCTCCAACCAAAGTCAAGAAATGGTTCTAACTCACAAGCATATGGAAGTTTTCAATAGAAAACAGCCGGATAATTTCTGGTTTATAAAAGATTCCCGATATTTTAATCACAAGTATATTCCAGTTTAATTTAGCCTAATTATCCTATTCGGTTGCTACCCCAGGGTGATCACTTTCCTCTTCAATTCCGTCTTCAATCATTTCTTCTACTTCTTCCTCTTCTCCCTTTTCCAGTGTTTCCACTTCTTTTTCCTGTATATCTTCCTTTTGATTTATAAAAAATTTACAGAAAAGAGGCAGATGGTCACTTCCAATATTTCGTAAAGTTTTAAAGTCTTCAATAAAAATATCTGCTGAATGGAAAAAAAGATCAATAGGAAATCTAAGCAATCTATATTTGGCATGATATGTAGCTATAAATCCGCGGCCGATTCTTGGATCTATCAATTTTGAGGTGTTTCTAAATAGAATGGAAGATTTCGCCCAGGCAACATTGTTAAAGTCGCCAACAACAATCACAGGTCCTTTAGTTTTTAAAATTTTTTTGCCTAGAGAAAGCAATTCTCCGTCCCGTTCTCTGGAATTATCTTCTTCGGTAGGGCTTGGTGGTGGTGGGTGAACCCCGAAAAAGGTAAATGGTATGCCATTCTCGGTGAGTAGGGAAGCTTCTATACTGGGCAGATCGTCTGCTATAAAATAATTGGCTTTTATAGAATTCGCAGTTAATCTGGTGTAAAAATGAATTCCATAGGTGTTCTCTAAAGCTACTTTTTTGAAGTTTGGATATTCCCCCTCAATTTCGGTCATAGCATCTTCCCATGCCTGATTGGATTCCATGGTAAGCAAGATATCGGGTTTAAATTCCTTTACTAACTTTATTAATTCTTCACGCCGTTCATTGAATTGATACACATTCACTGATATAATGGAGATGGTCTTGGTATCTTTCGGAATATTTTTTGTTTTGTTTTTCTTATATGCTATGGTATAAGGAATTAAGATAATTACATTGTTGATTATAAGCCCTACATGTATAAAAACTGTTCCCCAGAAAAGAAGGCTTTTGTCTTCTACAAAAAGGAGTCCCAGTGCCAGTGTTATGAGTTGAAGGAACATCAACTGAATCCTTCCGAACTCCCAAACCCGAAACATCCAATGCTGATGGGGTATAAAAGGCAATATACTCACCGTGATAAATAAAGCAGATAATATATAATAAGTTAGTAGCATACGTTATAGATAAGGAATGGATTCAAAACCTAAGTTCGGATAAAATTTTTAATTTGAAAGGTTCGCTTTGACTTCTAATATATCCATTTGGTTTAGTTTATACATATTTCAGGACGGGCAAGTCGGATGCAATAACATTTCACGAATCATTTCGAACCTAGGTTTTGGTGGAATCGTCAAAAATAAGAAAATTGAAGTGATACGATAATAGCACTCGTAAATCATCCAGTTGTTTAAGTGGAATTTATTCTATAAATCACTTTTGTCAGTGGACTCCAAAGCAATTCTGGTTTTTGACAATCCCAAGCCTGCTTCTAATTCACAGATGTAATGTATAAGTTTTTCCCTTAACTCACACTGTAAATCCCAAGCGGCAAAAGGGTCTTTAGCACTGCACAATGCTCTAATTTTGATAGCTTTTTCAGTAGATTCTACCACTTGAACGGATGGTGAAACTTGTTCATCCCAAGCTGAGGATTCCCTAAGTAGTTCTTCAAATTTTTCCCTGACTTTTTGGATATTAATTCTATAATCGGTATAAATATCGATTGAACGAATTTGCTTTGAACCTCGCATTGACCAATTTTCAAATGAATTTGAAATGACACTTTTAAGAGGTGTAACTATTCTTCTTTCATCCCAAGTTTTAACGATCATAAAAATAAACCCAATGTCCTCTACGTGGCCCCATTGACCATCGAATAGTACCAGATCACCAATCTGAGCTGGTTTAGTAATTGCTATTTGAATTCCAGCAATAATGTTACCCAAAGTACTTTGAGCACCAATACCAATAATTATGGTAGCAACTCCCGCGGAAGCAAAGAGTGATGCCCCCAAGTTTTTGAAACCTTCAAATTGGGATAGAATGATGCCGACTCCTATCAAAAAAGTTATAAATGTGACAATCCTTCTAGCTACCGATAAATGGGTAAGGACTCTACGTGTCTCTGAATTTTCTTCAGCATAGATGTCATCTGTTTTGTTTTCAGCCAAAAAAGAAAAAAAGGCATCTAAAAAACGCATAATAAACCAGGTACCAAAAGCTATTGTAGTAATTAAAAGCGTTGTGTAAAAACCATTAGCAAAATCCCCGGTAAATACAACTAAGTTGTTTAAAAGCAAATAAAGAGTAAGCATACCAACGAAAAAAGCTGCTGGTTGCGCTAAGCGAAATGAGAATGAAGAAATCCACTCCCACTTTGAGCTGCCAAATATTCGTTTTAAGATAAACATTGTAAACAAGCCTAATAGGTAGGCTATCACAAAAGAAATTAATAATCCAATAATTTTCCAAAGGGGTATGTGTAAAAATTCAACTTCCAAACCCCAGTCATCTGGTATTAGTTGAACCATTTTAGTCGGTCCGTATTCTGCATAAAGAGCATCAATATGTTCCACTGTATTAGCAGATATCACCCAGTATGGCGGTTCGGTTTTGTATTTTACCCGTTGTAGTCTGAGAGTTACATCTCTTTCCTTGAGATTCAATTTTCCGAAAACTATGCTCTTTCGTGGTTTTCCGGCAGCGGCTTTATTTTTATTAAATATTTCATCTATTTGCCCATCGGGCCTCTCAGATAATTCATCCCAATCGATACCGATGCTTTTATTAATTATAATATAAAGTTTCTGGGCTAATTGCTCTATTTGCTTTTCCGAAACATTATCAGGAATCAAATTCAAATTAAGGGAATGGGAAGCCTTGAGATAAACCCCGTTTCTAGCGCTCAAAATAAAATTTTCAAGGAAGCTTGGGGAGTTTCTCTATTAACATTCATTTCTGATTGATGAAAGAATTGATTTATGTGATGAATAACATAATAATTTTCTTCATAACCTTGAATTGATTTTGTTTTCAAATTAGACTTTACTATAGTGCTGTCTTTTGAAGGAATATTG
>JBBRGD010000074.1:0-7650 GCA_038241065.1 Flavobacteriales bacterium | reverse complement strand
TATTAGTAGTTTTGGCAATGTTCCTTGGATCGGCCGTTTTGTCGTTAGTGAGTATATTTTTATTTAAAAACAGACAGCTTCAATTTGTTTTGGGGCGACTCAATATTTTATTAAACTTTTTTTTGCTAGGAGTTTTTGTTTATTGGTCTCTAATGGTACCTGGAGAGATGAAAATCTCTGAGAAAGGTATTGGGATGTTTATTCCTGTTCTTTCTATCGTTTTTTTAGTGCTGGCCAATAAGGCCATAAAAAAGGATGAAGATCTCGTAAAATCTGCAGACCGGTTTCGATAAACCTATTATCTTAGTGTTATTAGTGCGAAGAAAAACCCGAAACTTTTGTTTCGGGTTTTTTGTCTTTAAGCTTTTTTAATCTGTTATTTATCCGGAATAACTCCCCTCCTTTGGAGGGGTTGGGGGAGGCCTTCTATTCCAGTTCGATCACTTCCAGGTCAAAAATATTTTTTGCTTCTATCTTAAACCTCAGCATAGTTCTTTTTTTATGAAAACCATATTTTCCCGCCGCTCCCGGATTCATATGCAGCAAGTGCAATTTTTTGTCATTTATAACTTTCAGAATATGAGAATGGCCTGATATAAACAGTTTTGGAGGATTTTTTTTAATTTCGTCACTGATGTCCGGGGAATATTTATTGGGATATCCGCCTATATGTGTTATCCACACATCAACTTCCTCACATAGAAAGCGTTGGTGCAATGGAAATTCCTTTCGGATTTCATTGTCATCTATATTGCCGTAAACCGCTCTAAGGGGTTTTAGTTTTTTTATTTGATCAGTAATTAAAATTTGTCCTATATCTCCTGCATGCCATACTTCATCGGCTTCATTTACATAATGCAGAATGCGATCATCAATATGGTTATGGGTGTCGCTCAGCAACAATATTTTTTTCATTTAATTTAGATTCAAAATTCAAAATTCAAAGTTCAAAGTTTGTCCTGGCTAAAAAGCATTGACTGTTAAAGTTTAATTGAATAAATAATTGTTCGCAATTTTCCAGCAGTAAAATTTAGAGAGCGTTTTAAGCAGCATTAAAATCAAATTCAAAAGAAACCATCAAACCATCAAACCATCAAATCATCAAATCATCAAACCATCAAATCATCAAACCATCAAACCATCCCTATCTTCTCTTTTTGACTTATCTTTGCAGGAAATCACGTAAAAGTATCATTTTAGATTGAGATATTTTATAGAACTGGCTTATAATGGGAAAGCGTACCACGGTTGGCAAAACCAGCCAGGTGCTGTTTCTGTTCAGGAAACTTTGGAAAAAGCGCTTTTCACCTTGTTGCGGGTTAAAACTCCGGTAATTGGTGCTGGAAGGACGGATGCAGGGGTTCATGCATCGCAGTTTTTTGTTCATTTTAACACCGAAGAAATTGCGGAAATTGATATCTTAATATATAAATTGAATTGTGTTTTACCATCAGATGTGGTTGTGTTTGATCTTTTTAAAGTTAAGGATGATTCTCATGCTAGGTTTGATGCGGTGAGCAGAAGTTATGAATATCACGTTATTCAGCAAAAAAATCCGTTTAATTTTGATACGGCTCATTTTGTCAAGAATGAATTGGATGTTGAAAAAATGAATCTGGCGGCATCTTTTTTGATTGATTATACCGATTTTAAATGTTTTTCAAAATCGAAAACCGATGTGCATTCTTATAATTGCAGCATAGCTTCTGCATTTTGGGAGAAAAGGGAAAACAAATTGGTGTTCCATATCACTGCAAACCGGTTTTTGCGCAATATGGTTCGTGCCATTGTAGGTACTTTGCTGGAAATTGGCCTTGGCAAGATCCCCGAAGAACGATTACATGAGATCATCAAAAGCCGTGACAGGAAAAATGCGGGGACTTCGGTTCCGGCAAAAGGGCTTTTTTTAACAAAAATTGAATATCCAACATCTATTGTAAATAAATAAATGGCAAAAGAAACAGGAAATGCTTTTGATTTCAGCCTTTTTAAAAGGTTGCTTAAATATACAAACCCGTATAAATGGACATTTTATTTTGTGACCGCTTCGGCTATACTATTATCCTTTTTTGCCATTTTAAGACCCTATTTGCTCCGGATCACCATAGATGATTCTATAATTCCAAAGGACAACGAAAACCTGGTGTTTTACATCACTATGATGTTAGTGGTTTTATTTCTTGAAGTGATTTTTCAATTTTGTTTCATCTATTTTGCGAACTGGCTAGGGCAGGAGGTTATCAGGGATTTGCGTGTGAATTTGTTCGAACACATGCTTCAGTTTAAAATGAAGTATTTTGACAAATCGGCTGTAGGGAGATTGGTAACCCGCGCGGTAAGTGATATTGAAACAATTGCGAGTATTTTTAGCGAAGGCCTTTTTATGATTGCCAGCGATTTGCTTAAAATGTTGGTGGTTTTGGGCTTTATGTTCTACCAGAGCTGGCAACTTACCTTGCTGGTATTAACGGTTATGCCTTTTATCCTTTATGCTACCAGGGTTTTTCAAAAAAAGATGAAAATCGCTTTCGAGGATGTTAGAAATCAGGTTGCAAACCTCAATACCTTTGTTCAGGAGCGAATTACAGGAATGAAGATCGTCCAGCTCTTTACCCGGGAAGAGGTGGAATATCAGAATTTTAAAGAGATCAATAATAAGCATCGCAAGGCCTGGGTTAAAACCGTTTGGTACAACTCTATTTTCTTCCCAATTGCAGAGATGTCCACTTCCATCACCATTGGTTTAATTGTTTGGTACGGTGGATTAAGAGTGGTAGACCATGATGCCCTTAGTCTTGGGATCATAATAATGTTTATTGAACTATCTCAAATGTTGTTCAGGCCATTGCGCCAAATCGCCGATAAATTCAATACTCTTCAAATGGGAATGGTTGCCGCAAACAGGGTTTTTGGAATTTTAGATACCGAAGCACGGATAAAAGACGATGGCAAGATAGGGATCAGTCATTTAAAAGGGGAAATAGAATTTCAGGATGTGCATTTTGGTTATGATGAAGATGAAGAAGTACTGAAAGGAGTTTCATTTAAGGCCAACATAGGAGAAACCATTGCCATTGTTGGGGCTACCGGCGCCGGAAAGACAACCGTAATAAATTTGCTCAACCGTTTTTATGAAATAAACAGCGGTAAGATTCTGGTAGATGGAATTGATATTAAGGATATTACCATTAAATCCCTGCGTGCTGAAATTGCTGTGGTATTGCAAAATGTTTTTTTATTTGCCGATACAATTTTAAACAATATCACGCTTTATAATCCCAATGTAAACGAAGCCGATGTTGTGAAAGCAGCGAAAGAAATTGGGGTTCACAATTTTATCGTTTCCTTGCCCGGGAACTATCATTTCAATGTAAAGGAACGAGGGGTTATGTTATCTTCCGGCCAGCGCCAACTCATTTCATTTTTGAGAGCCTATGTTAGCAATCCAAGTATTTTAGTGTTGGATGAAGCAACATCTTCCATAGATTCTTACAGCGAGCAACTTATTCAGGACGCCACCGACAAAATTACCCACGGCAGAACCTCAATTGTAATAGCTCACCGTTTGGCTACAATTAAAAAAGCCGATAAGATTATCGTGATGGACGCGGGAAAAATTGTTGAAACAGGTACTCACAAAGAATTGTTGAAATTGGAGAACGGTTATTACAAAAACCTTTATGAGGTGCAGTTTATGGCAGAAGAATCTATCTAAGGATTTGTTCAGAAATAAAGTGACCGAATTATAGGCAGTTATTTTGTTCGCCAATAAGGCGAAAAACGCAGACATAGCAGTAGCTATGGAGAGTATTTTTAACGCAGTTGACGAGCAAAAGAACCCGTAGAAATGGGCAGGTTATTTCTAGACAGATCCTAGGTTAAATCTTCCTTTAATTTATTAACTAGTTCGTTGGTATTTTCAAAGATCACAAATTTACCATCTTTCAAATAAGAAATTTGTCCGGTTTCTTCGCTCACAACCAGGGCCAGAGCATCAGTTTTTTCACTAATCCCAACGGCTGCACGGTGCCTCAGTCCAAATCTAAGTGGAATTGACCTGTCATTAGAAACGGGAAGGATCACGCGGGTGGCCGTGATCTTATTGCCTTCTATCACTATTGCACCATCGTGTAAAGGAGAATTTTTAAAAAAAATAGATTCAATTATGGGTTGATTTAATTCTATATTCATATTGTCCCCGGAATTCTTAACAAAGTCCAGTTTTGTGCTTTTTTGAATGATGATGAGGGCTCCGGTATAAGTGCGGCCCATACTCTCACAGGCTTTTACCAATACAGTGAGGTTGGTTTGTAACTCGCTGTCATCTTTTAGAAACCGAAGTTGTTTGAGAATTTTTCCTTGCTGGGTAAAATTGGAGGAACCTATCATCAATAAAAATTTCCTTATTTCCTGCTGAAAAACCACTATTAAAGCAAACATTCCCACGCCTATAAATTCGCCTAAAACATTGCTCAGTAATTCCATTTGGAGCAACTGGGTGAGCTTCCATATTAGGTAAACTATCACGATCCCAATAAAAATATTGACCGCTACCGTTCCTTTTACGAGTTTGTACAAATAAAACAGCAGTATTGCCACAAAAACAATATCTACAATGTCGAGAATGCGAAGGTTTAAAAAATCCAAATTTTAAGGCTTTGTGTAAAAATAGAAAAATTAAGTTTAGTTTTTTAGTTGAGAGGTTAATTTCACAACTTCTATGGCTTCTTTTACATCATGCACCCGTAAAATGTGAGCTCCCTTTGTAATTGCAATGGTATTTAAAACTGTAGTGCCATTTAGCGCTTCATCCGGGCCGGAACCAAGGGTTTTGTAAATGGTCGATTTCCTTGAAAGTCCCGCCAGAACAGGTAATTCCAGATTTTTTAATAACTCCAGGTTTGAGAGGAGTTCAAAATTTTGTGAGACGTTTTTTGAGAATCCAAACCCGGGATCTATAATAATATCATTTATTCCCAATAGGCGCGCTGCTTTAATTTTTTCAGAAAAATAAAAAAGCACCTCCTGAGTCAAATCTTCATATTTGTTCAGACCTTTCATATTCTGGGGAGTTCCCCGCATATGCATCATAATATAAGGCACCTGGTATTTTGCAATTACACCCATCATATCTTCATCTAAATTCGCTGCGGAAATATCGTTGATTATGGCAGCACCGGCTTCGATGCTTTGCAAAGCGACTTCGGCCCGGAAGGTGTCTATAGAGATTAGGGTTTCAGGAAAATGTTTTAAAATAAGTTCTACCGCCGGGATCACACGTTTTAATTCTTCATCTGTACTTATATCTATTGCTCCGGGTCTTGTACTGATTCCCCCAATATCGAGAAAAGCAGCGCCTTCCTTCAGCATCTTTTCTGCTTTATTCAACAAAGAATCTGGAGTTATGTTTCTGCTTCCTTCATAAAATGAATCGGGAGTTATATTTAAGATTCCCATAACTTTCGGGCTGCTTAGATCTATGAGGTTTCCTTTGCAATTAATGGTCATTTTGTATACTTTGAGGTTGGAAAAATGATCTGTTCAAAAAAAATAATGTAGTCTTAAAGGTCGCGAAATTACCAAATAGTTCCGGTAATTTGTAGAACCTGATCTGTTTTCTAGATCTCAATTTTCCTACTCATTAATTTTTGATAGGTGATAACTTTGAATTTCTTAATTATTTGACCGAAATTTACGAAAATTAGAATGTTTTTATGAGGGATACTTCAAAACAATACGATGCGGTTATTGAAAAGTGCCGAGAGTTGTTTGCAAATAAGATGAACGATTACGGCAGCGCTTGGCGAATTTTGAGGCTTCCGTCCTTAACAGATCAAATTTTTATCAAGGCCCAACGCATTCGTGGCCTTCAGCAAAATGAGGTAAGAAAAGTTGACGAAGATGAAAGATCTGAATTTATCGGGATCATAAATTACTCGGTGATGGCTCTGATCCAACTGGAACTGGGTATTGCCAGCGCCCCGGATTTGCCCATGGAAGAAGCTTTACATTTATACGATCTAAAAATAGCCCAAACCAAAGAATTGATGGAAAACAAAAATCACGATTATGGCGAGGCCTGGCGAGATATGAGGGTGAATTCCCTTACCGATTTGATCCTTCAGAAATTGCTTAGGGTAAAGCAAATTGAAAATAATAAAGGAAAAACCTTGGTAAGTGAAGGCATTGATGCCAACTACCAGGATATAATCAATTATGCCGTTTTTGCCTTGATCTTAATGGAGGAATCTGTGGCTCAAAAACTTATTTAGTTGGCGGACCTCCATTAGGATAGAGTTTCTTAAACCTTAAAATATTTATAGGGATGTTACAGATGTTAACTAAAACAATAATATAAACAGATGAAAATATTAGTTGGAATAGCCAGAATTTTTGTGGGAATATTATTTATTATCTCCGGATTTGTAAAACTGAACGACCCAATCGGTTTTTCCTTTAAACTTCAGGAATATTTTAGTGCAGAGGTGCTTAACCTGGAATTTTTAGTTCCCTTCGCGTTAATTATTTCCATTGTTGTGGTTATTATTGAGATGGTGCTTGGAATTATGCTTATAATAGGTTATTTGCCCAAATTCACCTTGTGGAGTCTGCTGTTGATGACCCTGTTTTTTACCTTTCTCACCTTTTATTCGGCCTATTTCAACAAGGTTTTAGATTGCGGTTGTTTTGGGGACGCCATGCCGCTAACTCCTTGGCAATCCTTTTATAAAGATATAGTACTGTTGATTTTAATCCTGCTGATCTTCTTTAACAGCAAGTATCTCACCCCAATTTTTGCTCCTGCTTCCCACAAATGGATCGTGTTTTTGTCGTTTATGCTAAGTTTTATTTTTTGCTATTATGTGCTTATGCATTTGCCGTTAATAGATTTTAGGGCCTATAAAGTTGGAAATAATCTCCTGGAGGAAATGAAATTACCCAAAGATGCCCAAAAAGCTGTCTACGAATATGAATGGAAATTCAAACAGGATGGGAAAGAGATCCTGATTAAAAACACCGGGAAATTCCCACAAGTGGAAGGGGAATATATTGGAGTGGAAACAAAACTGATAAAAGAAGGTGATAGGCCAAAAATAAAGGATTTTTTAATTGAAAAGGACGGTGTCAATGTGACCGAAGAAATTTTAAATAAAGAAAAACTCCTGATAATTGTTGCCTATAATCTCAGGAAAACCGAGAATCAGGGATTTATAGATATTAAAAATTTGAGTGAGCAGGCGTTAGAAAAAGGCTATACCGTTATTGGGCTTACTTCCTCCGGGGACGAACAAAAGCGTCAGATCACAGAAAAATTTGACCTCAATTTTGATTTCTATCAAAGTGATGAGACCGTCCTTAAAACCATAGTGCGGTCCAATCCCGGAATCTTAACGCTTAAAAGGGGAACCGTTACCCAAAAAGCGCATTGGTTTGACGCTTCAGATATTCAGCTTTAAAAATAAAATACCTTCTTTTATTTGAGCTTTTGTGAATCCTTGCCCTATTGTTTTACGGTAATCTTTATATTTGTAAAACTATTCTCCCGGCCTGGTCTTGCAAAGGAAGTTGTAAATAAGCATTTTTTAAATTTTCATCAAAAACAGGAAGAGAAAACTTAAAACATTCAATTTCATAAGATAAAATTCATAA
>JBBRGD010000073.1:0-7721 GCA_038241065.1 Flavobacteriales bacterium | reverse complement strand
CTCAGGAACATTATGGTAAATATAATCCCCATGCTTTGTGAACAACTTACTATACCCCTCTAAAAATTCTTTTGCCTTTGCCTCGTCTGCCCAATGTTCTTTTTCAAGCCTGGTGTTTTCATCAAAAGAGAGCTCTATATCTCCTAAATTATCAAATACAAATGCTTCAATTAGATCACTGCTATTTGCGCCATAAAGATGTCTGTGCGTATAATATCCTTTAATATACTTGTTTTTTTGCGTTACATTTTCAAAATATTCCTTAAACCCGGAACCACCCTGCCCCATTGCATTCCTTTTAACATAATATATCAAAGGCTCCTTAGAATCGGTTTTAACAGGTATGGTATACTGCATGGTTTGGTAAATTTCGTCACTATGCATTGGACTGTAATAACTATTTCTTTTATCAAAAAAAGCTTTTCTGGCGGCTTCATCTGGCCAGCCTTCTTCAATTAATTTATTTGTAATCTCATTGGCTTTCTCAATGTCTTCCCATGTTTTGTAGACCGATACCAATATGGCCTCAGTATTATCCGGAGTAAAGTAATGATTGTAGTGACCTGACCCAATTAATAAATCATTTTTACTTGTTACTTTATCAAAATATTCCTTTTCGGTTTTTAACCAATCGGTAAAATCAACATCAGGGTCAGTGCTTCTATGAACTGTTGTTGCAGTTAAAAGAACTGGTTCAAATTCCTCTTTTGGTTGTTCCTGACCAAAAAAGCTTGTACTGCACAAAACGGAAAATACAAGAAGCCCACATAATTGTTTTTTAAATGTCCTCATAATAATAAAATTTAGTTAGAATTAAATATATTTCCTGTAAATTATTCGAAAGAATAGTTACAGTGATTATTTCAAACCTGAGGTTAAATATGTGGGGAAAATTGGGGAACAAAAAACAGAGGAATAGTAATTATAAGTTAAAATTTAATATAATTACTTTCTATTTATCAAATATAAACATTTTATCGTAATATCAAAATTCTATTTTATAAAAAAATAATTTTTCTAATATCCGAAATTATCTTAATTCTATAACACTTCCGCTACAACGAAATTGCTTCCGCCAATGAAAATTAGATCGTTTTTTGTTGAATTTTTTAAAGCTGAATCAAATGCAGCTTTTACCGACTCATAAGATTCCCCAAGAAGTCCGGAAGCCAGGCACTGCCTTTGCAATTCAAATTGATCCATGCCTCTGGGGATATTCGGTTTACAGAAATAGTAGGTTGCTGTTTTTGGAAATAATGGCAGAATGGATCCAAGATCTTTATCACTGACAACTCCGAAAACAATATGCAATTTTTCATATTTTTCTTCTTTTAACTGATCAAACACATAGCTTAAGCCTTCTTTATTATGGGCTGTGTCGCATATTACCATTGGATTGATTTGTAAAACATCCCACCGCCCACGTAAACCGGTATTTGCACGCACCTTTTGCAATCCATTGTAAACGTCGTCTCCAGAAATTTCCCAACCATCTTTAATTAACTTTTCAATGGCGGTTATTCCGGTTTGGATGTTGTGCTTCTGGTAATTCCCTTTTAGATCTGATTTAAGATTCGTAGTGGGAAAATCTTCTGAAAAAATTATTTCAGCATCTCTTTTGGCAGCGACTTCCATAAAAACCGGAATAGTCTCAGGCCGGGTCTCTCCAATTATTACCGGAATACCGGGTTTTATGATCCCCGCCTTTTCAAAAGCAATTTCCTCCAGGGAATTGCCAAGCATTTGGGTGTGATCTAATCCAATATTAGTAATTACTGATAGGACGGGCGTTATAATATTGGTAGAATCCAATCTTCCTCCCAGCCCCACTTCAATTATGGCAATATCAACTTTTTGTTTGCTGAAATAATCCAAAGCCATCCCAACGGTCATTTCAAAAAAGGACAGCTTATTTTCTTCTAAAAATCCCTTATTCCTCGAAATAAAATCAATTACTTCTACTTCAGGAATTTCACTTCCGTTAATTTTAATCCGCTCGCGGAAATCTTTTAAATGAGGCGAAGTATAAAGCCCAACCTTATAATTTGCCTCCTGCAGTATGGAAGCGAGCATATGACTTACAGACCCCTTCCCATTGGTACCTGCGACATGAACTGATTTAAAATTATTATGTGGATTTCCAAGAATCTGGGCAAATAGAATAATATTGGTGAGATCCTTTTTAAAGGCAGAAGTACCTATGCTTTGGTACATAGGCAGCTGTTGAAACATCCATTCAACAGTTTGTGAATAATCAGACACTTATTCCGATAATTTGAAGTTATAAATAATAAAACCCACTTGTTTTGAAGGCGCTTTGGGGTCGCTGTTAAATGTGGTGGCAAGAGCTGCACGTTTTGCGGGACTCGTCAAACAGGCTGCATTATTGGTTGTTCCTTTCACCCCCGGAGTGGCACGAATTACCTGTCCACTTTGGTTAACTTCTATTTGAACTACCACAATCCCGGCTTCATTACAGTCCTGAACAAATTTTTCCTTGTTTAATGCACGTCTTCCGCCCAATTTGTAATTCCCATCTCCATCCAAACCTTTGCCATTTCCATAATAGGCACTGGCATTTGGATCCCCATCAATACTGCCTTTATCGCCTGCGCTCTGATCATTTCCTTCACCTCCGGAGGCAGTTCCTGAACTTTTAGGCCCATTTAAAATACTGCTCATGGCATCTGAAGTTGCCTGGTCTGGTTTAGGATCGGGTATTTTTGCCGGCGGAACTTTCTTTGGTTCTACTATTTTTTCCTGAATAACAGGTTTTTTCTCGGTTTTTTTAACAATCACGGGAGCCTCCTCCATTTCCTGTGTTACCACTTCTTCCTCTACTGCTTTTGGCTGAGCTACTACCGGACTGGAAGTGGGTTTTGGAGCCGATTTAACCGGCTCTGTTGGTTGAGTATCACCCATGCCAACCTCTGAAGTTCCAAAATTAATAGCTATTCCACTTTCGGGTGGAGGATCCAGAAATTTCAATCCAAAGAACAGCAATAATAAAATAAGCAACACGTGTAGGATTGCCGTAATGGCAAAAGATTTTCTTTCGTGTTTGGTATTAAGTAAACTCACTTATTTATGATTATAGTTCTTATTTCTCTAATTCGGGTTTAACCGCTAAAATAATTTTATACTTGTTCCGGTTTGCAATATCCATCACATTTACCGCTTTCTCAATTGGAACTCCCTGTTCTGCCCTTAAAATAATGGTAGGAGTTTCTTCCCCCGCTAAACGGGTTTTCAAAATGCCCTCCAGTGAACTGCTGCTAACTCTTTCTGTGTCCACATAAAATTGCAAATCCTTTGTGATACTAACAGAAATACTTTGAACATTTGTAGATTTCCCTTTTGCTTTGGGCAAAATTAAATCTAAAGCTTCCGGAGTTATTGTCGGTGAGGTTAGCATAAAAAAGATCAATAACAAGAACACAATGTCTGTCATGGAACTCATGCTAAAATCGGCACTTACTTTATTTCTACTTCTTAAATTCATATTAAGCAGGTTCGTTTAACAGGTCCAAGAAATCTACTGCGGTAGCTTCCATTTGGTGGATTACTTTATCGGTTTTAACTACTAAATGGTTATAACCTATATAAGCAATAATCCCCACAATTAGTCCGGCAACGGTTGTGGTCATGGCGGTGTATATTCCTTCAGCCAGAGAACCCATTTGAGCCTGTCCGCTACTTGTCGCGAGTTCATGGAAAGCCAAAACCATTCCAATTACAGTTCCCAGGAACCCAATCATTGGGGCTGCACCGGCAATAGTTGCCAAAACACTCACATTTTTTTCCAATTTATAAACTTCCAAACGCCCGGCATTTTCAATAGCTGTGTTGATATCTTCCAATGGGCTGCCAATTCTGGAAATCCCTTTTTCGGTTAATCTGGCTACAGGAGAATTGGTTTGTGCGCATCTTATTTTTGCCGATTCGATATTGCCATTTAAAACGCTGTCCTTTATTTGAAGCATAAAATTGTTATCTATCTCGGTGGCTGCTTTTATGGCGAATAACCTTTCAAAATAAATATATACTGCAACAAACAGCAGCACAAATAAAATAGCGATGATGAGCTGGCCTGCCAGGCCGCCGCTTAACATCAAATCAAACAAAGAAAGTGATTTTTCAACTGATTCAGGTTCCATCAAATCTTGTGCTCCTGTTCCAATAATTTCGGGTTCTTGCATAATAGTTTACTAATTAAATTTAATTTTAATACCGGTAGCTAAATAACGTGGCTAAAATATAAAAATTGCTTATCTAAATAGATGTTCAATAAGAATAAAAGTTAAAGCACCCGAAAGAAAGCCAACAAAGGCTAAAAATGCGATATTTTTCAAATACCATATAAAATCAATTTTCTCCATTCCCATAGCTGCCACTCCTGCTGCTGAACCAATTATCAATAAACTGCCCCCTGTTCCGGCACAATACGCGATAAAATGCCAGGCTGAAGAATCTAACGGAAAATCATACATAGCCATGGATGCAGCTACCAGAGGAACGTTATCTACTACAGCAGAAAGCATCCCAATGAATATAATCACGATATCAATATTAGGTATGGCACTGGATAAAGTTTCTGCCGCATAAAGTAAAGTACCGGCTTCCTGCCCTTTTATGACTCCAAAAACCAAACTTTCTAAACCGGAAACCCCTAAAAGAATTCCTAAAAAAAACAGGATGCTGGAAAATTCAATTTTAGATAACGCCTTATGTGTAGAGTATAAATATTTGTCTTTTTTATCAATATTCTTTACCGGTTTCACATATTCAGAAACAAGCCAAACCACTCCCAAACTAAACAGCATTCCAATATAAGGTGGCAATCCGGTTAGTCCTTTAAATATTGGAACAAAAACAATTGCTCCCAGTCCAACATAAAGCATTGTTTTACTGCTCAGCAAACGCTCAGACTCCTCATCAATTTGCAGTTTTTTTAGAGGCGTACTCCCCCTGAAAGCTTTGATCCTTGAGGCCATTAAAAAAGGAACCATAAAACTAATAAGCGAAGGAATAATAACATATTCTGACAGGCCTGTCGCCGTAACTTTATTTCCTATCCAAAGCATGGTTGTTGTAACATCACCAATAGGAGACCAGGCTCCTCCGGCATTTGCCGCAATAATGATTAGGGAGGCGTACCAAATTCTGTATTCTCTCTTTGGAACGAGCTTTCGCAAAAGAGTTACTAAAATTATTGTTGCAGTAAGGTTGTCTATGATAGCAGAGAGTAAAAAAGCTAATATCCCAAGTGTCCAAAGTAGTTTTACTTTATTTGTTGTAGTAATTGTCTTCTTAATAATACCAAACCCCCGGTGCAAATCAATAATTTCGACAATTGTCATTGCCCCTATAAGGAAAAAAAGTATTTCACTTATTTTACTGAAGTGATGCATCAGGTTGTTTTCAAATCCTGATTCCTGTTGCAAGGCATTATCCTCAAGTATATTAAAGACATCTCCGTGAGTATCTATTACAGAAACCCAACCTTGGTTAAAACCGAAAGCTATAAAAGCCCAAATAATTGTGGCCATCAATAATGCCGAAACCGCCTTGTCAAGTTTAAGCGGATGTTCAAGAGTAATGAAGATATAACCCAGAACAAATGTGGTAATTATAATTTGGATCATTCGCTTATATCAGTTGTTTTAACGCAATTTCAAATGCGGTTTTACTGATATTTGTTTTACTGGGGTTATTATTGTAAGATTTCTGAATGGCATTTTTTATTGTTTCGGATGTGTCGTTAAAAATTGCTTCATCGGTCATGTACACACGGCGTTCCATAAAATAAGCAAACACTCTTGCCATCCCGCAGTTTGCAATAAAATCGGGGATCAAACTCACTTTTGCATCGGTTGCTTCCATAATGGAACCGAAGAAAATTTCCTTATCGGCAAAAGGAACATTTGCGCCACTGGAAATCACCTCCAGACCTGAAGCTATCATCGCATCAATTTCTGACTTTTTCACCAAACGTGATGCTGCACAAGGTGCAAAAATTTCAGCTTTCAAATTCCAAATTTTCTGATTGATCTCTTCAAAAGGGATCATATTTTCGGCTACAAGTGTATTGCCTTCTTTATTTAAGAATAAGGTTTTCATTTCATCAAAAGTGAATCCTTCCTCATTTATCACTCCTCCGTCCCTATCTATAATTCCTACAACTTTTGCTCCCATTTGAGCCAAATAATAAGCGGCGGCAGAGCCAACATTTCCAAAACCCTGGATTATTGCTCTTTTCCCTTTAATATTCCCGCCATAAATGTTGTAATAATGGCGAAGGGATTCGGCAACACCATAACCGGTGACCATATCTGCAACCGTATATTTCCTGTTCGTATCCGGGGAATACTTTTGATTTTCAAGAACTTTTATTACTCCCTGACGCAATTGGCCAATCCTATTAATTTTATCGGCTTCAGTTGGACGAAAATGGCCTGTAAATACTCCTTCCTGCGGATGCCAAACTCCACAATTTTCTGTAATTGGGATTACTTCATTTATTTCATCAACATTTAAATCCCCTCCGGTACCGTAATAAGATTTCAGTAAAGGAGAAACCACTTTATACCAACGTTCCAAAACTCCCTTTTTCCTGAGATCATTAGGATCGAAATTTATACCTGATTTTGCACCTCCAATAGCTGGCCCGGAAACGGTGAATTTCACTTCCATCGTTTTAGCCAGAGAAAGAACCTCATTTTTATCCAATCCCACCCGCATTCTAGTGCCTCCCCCGGCAGCACCTCCTCGAAGGGAATTGATCACTGTCCAACCTTCTGCCTCAGTTTCGGGATCGTTCCAGTGAAATACTATTTCTGGTTCCTTTTCTTCAAATTTTTGCAATAAGTCTCTCATTTCTTATTTTAGTTTATTTTCAGCTAATTAAGGTTTTATTTATTAATGTGCTAAGATAAAAACTTCACAGCGTTTAAAACTGACTTTTCTCATATATTTAGATATTAATTCCCATTAAAATCACCCTCCTTGAGATGTTCTCTGCACGATAGTGAAGAATCTCTCGTGAACATAGAAAAATCCTAAATGAAAGGCGCCTATGTAATTGTTTAACTGTTGAATTATGGCGTGTTATTATTGTGAGGAGCAAAGCGACGCAGTTATCCCATAATAATAAAAAGATTGCTTCATTTCATTCACAATGATCAACCTAAACAGTTAAACAAATCAACGATTAAACAAATCAACAATTAAACGAATATGAATGTGTAATTTTTTAACTGTTGAATTATGGGGTTTTATTATTGTGAGGAGCAAAGTGACGCAGTTATCCCATAATAATAAAAAGATTGCTTCATTTCATTCACAATGATCAACCTAAACAGTTAAACAAATCAACGATTAAACAAATCAACAATTAAACGAATATGAATGTGTAATTGTTTAACTGTTGAATTGTTGAATTTTGACGTATCATAGGGATTCTTCCTCGTTCAGAATAATCAAACTAAACGATTAAACAAATAAACAATTCAACGATTAAACAAATAAACAATTAAAATTATTTAATTAACCCGGGTAAATCATTCCTGAAGAATGATCCATTCTTGCACCGGTTACACTCTGCAAACAATTTATTTCTCCACGCAATTTAAGAACTCCCAGTAAGGCAAAAATCAATGCTTCTTTGTATTCAATAACTTCCCTGGCAGGAATTATAATTTCAATTTTGCGGTAATGTGCCA
>JBBRGD010000072.1:0-7730 GCA_038241065.1 Flavobacteriales bacterium | reverse complement strand
GCTCGTAGCGCTAACTCAACTCATAAAAATTTCCAATAACCAAAATTTGGATTTTGGTTTTAATGAATGGATCAAAGCACAGGATGGCAAACCTATGGGGCAGGACTGGCAAACCTGGTCGGCAGCGCTTTATTTGTATGCTGTAAAATGTGTAGAGGAAAAAAGAACACCTTTCTTTGACGAAATGCGTTCCTACAAGGAATAATTCGACAAAAAACTTTTAAATTACTTGTTTTGAAATCAGGAATCATCCCAATTAAATTCGCAGTTCTTTCTGTATTTTGAAAATTATATAGGAAAAACTGGTTTTTATTCTCACATTTATTTGCACTTAAACTTTCTGAAGCATAGAAATCTTTGGCTATTTCGGTTAAAATAAAGCTAAAATTTAAGCGAAAATTAGGCTAAGACAAAAAAAAATTGGGTTTAGAGAATCCTTGAATGTATATTTGATTAAACCAACACAAATTTTTTATGAAAAATATACTTTTACTTTTTTGCGCAGGCTTGATTTCTTTGGGAACTTCAGCTCAAATACAAACCCCTCAAACCAGTCCTTTTTCTAAGGTCGAACAAAAGATTGGACTTACAGATGTTAGTATTGAATATTCCCGTCCCGGAATGCGGGATCGTGAAATCTTCGGCAATCTGGTTCCTTATGGAAAAGTTTGGCGCACCGGTGCCAATGCCAACACCAAGATCACTTTTAGCGACGATGTGAAAATTGCCGGGAAGGAGTTGAAAAAAGGAACTTATGCACTTTATACCATACCAAATAAAGAATCCTGGGAAATACTGTTTTACTCTGATTCCAATAATTGGGGAACAC
This sequence comes from Flavobacteriales bacterium, assembly GCA_038241065.1. Taxonomy (GTDB): domain Bacteria; phylum Bacteroidota; class Bacteroidia; order Flavobacteriales; family Flavobacteriaceae; genus Gillisia. The sequence continues at coordinate 6,901 of JBBRGD010000072.1, read as the reverse complement.
CGGAAAAATGGGATGATAACAAGGTGTCGCTAAAAGCAACTGCTGAAGTACAACAAACGCCAATGAAAATGGAAACTTTTACCATTTTGATAGACGAATTAAAAAATAGTTCTGCGGCATTAAATTTTATTTGGGAAAATACCCTTGTAACATTGCCATTTGAAGTTCCTACAGACGCCAAAACCCTTGCAAGTATTGAAAAAGTGATGAACGGCCCTTCGGGCGGTGATTATTTTTCTGCAGCCACCTATTACCACGATACCGGTAAAGACCTTAAAAAAGCTTTGGAATGGGTAAATAAGGCGGTTGAAATGGAGGGTGATGATGCTTACTGGATTTTGCGACGCAAATCTCTTATTGAAGCAGATCTGGGAATGAAAAAAGAAGCTATTGCCAGTGCAAAACGGTCTTTGGCTTCAGCTGAAAAAGCGGGAAATGCAGACTATGTAAAAATGAATAAAGATTCCCTGATAGAGTGGGGAGTGAATTGATAGGAAAGGTTGAAATTTAAAATTAAAAAAAGGCTCCCCGTATATATAGGGAGTCTTAATTTTATTAGCCTTCTTAACAGCAGGTCTATTTTGTAAAATTATTTATTTTTAAAGCTCTGCGCGCTTAACCTTATTAGAAGTTTAAAAAAATTAAATCTAAAAAAGCTGTACTTATGTTTTCGCTTCTTTTTTAAGACGTTTTTTCTCTTTACGCTCTTTAAGATTTTCCATTATATTCCCACCAATCCAATAAGGCAGAATACCTACCAAAAAAAACATCAGCCAAAATCCTATGGTCAATATGGTAAGAAAAGCTAAAAAGCCAAGGTACTGTTCAAATGTAAACATAGTTTCAGGGAATTTTAATACCAGCAAATATAAGAACTATATTTCGCTTCTGCCAACAAAAATTAAAAATCCTATTCTTCAAATAAAAGACATTAAAATTTCTGGCATTTTAGACAAATCGGTTAAAAACAATTTAAAAGTTTATAGGTTTTTTAAAGATTTAAAAATATAGAACTTGTAAATTTATAATCTAAATATTATATAATTATGGATTTCAGAATAGAGAAAGACACTATGGGAGATGTGAAGGTTCCCTCAGACAAATTATGGGGCGCCCAAACAGAACGTTCTAAAAATAATTTTAAAATTGGATCACCTGGCAGCATGCCCCTGGAGATCATTTACGGATTTGCATATCTTAAAAAGGCGGCTGCTTTCACCAATTGTGAGTTAGGTGTACTTCCTGTTGAAAAAAGGGATTATATAGCACAGGTTTGTGATGAAATATTGGCTGGAAAACTCGATGATCAATTTCCACTGGTAATCTGGCAAACCGGAAGCGGGACACAAAGCAATATGAACCTCAATGAGGTAATTGCAAATCGCGCTCATCAGCTTGCTGGAAAAACTATTGGAGAAGGAGAAAAAACCCTTCAACCTAACGATGATGTGAACAAATCTCAATCTTCAAATGACACTTTTCCAACCGGAATGCATATTGCTGCCTACAAAAAAATTGCAGAAGTAACTTTGCCCGGTGTAAAAAAACTTAGAAATACCCTTAAGGATAAATCCGTTGAATTCAAGGATGTGGTTAAAATTGGCCGCACCCATTTTATGGATGCTACCCCACTAACCCTGGGACAGGAATTTAGTGGTTATGTTGCACAGCTTGACTACGGAATCCGGGCATTGGAGAATACCCTTCCTCATTTAGGGGAATTGGCTTTGGGAGGAACAGCAGTAGGAACGGGATTGAATACACCAAAAGGTTATTCAAAAAGAGTAGCCGAATTTATTGCCAAGTTTACCCTTTTACCATTTACCTCGGCTCCAAATAAGTTCGAAGCCCTTGCTGCTCATGATGCAATGGTTGAAAGCCATGGGGCTCTAAAACAACTGGCAGTTTCCCTTAATAAAATTGCGAACGACGTGAGAATGCTTTCTTCCGGTCCACGAAGTGGAATTGGGGAAATCAATATTCCTGCAAACGAACCAGGATCTTCTATCATGCCGGGCAAAGTAAATCCTACACAGGTTGAAGCATTAACCATGGTTTGTGCACAGGTGATAGGAAATGATGTTACTATAAGCGTAGGAGGAATGCAGGGGCAATTTGAATTGAATGTATTTAAACCAGTAATGGCTGTGAATTTCCTTCAGAGCGCACAACTATTAGGAGATGCCTGCGCTTCATTTGAAGTAAATTGTGCACGGGGAATAGAACCCAATTTTAAACGAATCAAAGAGCTTTTAGATAATTCATTGATGCTGGTAACTGCATTAAATACTAAGATTGGTTATTACAAATCGGCAGAAATTGCCAATACTGCACATAAAAACGGAACTACCCTGAAAGAAGAGGCCGTAAATTTAGGCTACGTGACCAAGGAAGAATTTGAAGAATGGGTAAAACCGGAAGAAATGGTAGGCGGTTTGAAATAAAAGCGCAAAAAAAAATCCAATTAAAAAAATCCTGCTTTTTCAAGCAGGATTTTTTTAATTTAAATGAGAATGAGTCTTCTATTTTGATATCTTTTTTAAGCTACCTTTTTGTAATACTTATTAAATTTCCAGTAAGACAGTGCGCCCAACACGCCTACCCCGGCAATTGAATAATATATGAATGTTGGAGTAATAACTTTCTCGCCACTGGCATAGGAGTGTAATCCGGCGAGATAAAAGTTAACCCCAAAATAGGTCATCATAATACTTGCAAATGCAACAATAGCCATCAGGTTAAAAAACCACCTGCTTCGCAAACCGGGTACTAACCTCATATGAATTACAAAAGCATACACCATAATGCTTATCAGGGCCCAGGTTTCCTTTGGATCCCAACCCCAGTACCGACCCCAACTTTCATTAGCCCACTGCCCTCCTAAAAAATTTCCTATGGTAAGCATTACCAACCCAACGGTTAAGGCCATTTCGGTAATGATGGTAATTTCCTTGATATTCAAATCCATTTTCACCTTGTTCTTTGCTGTTGTCAAGATCATAAGCAATAATGAAACGGAACCCAAAATCATTCCCAATGTAAAAGGACCGTAACTCGCTACAATTACGGATACGTGGATCATTAACCAATAAGAATCTAAAACGGGCTGTAAATTCGCAATTGCGGGATCCATCCAGTTCCAGTGGGCTATCATTAAAAGCATAGAGGCTACAAATGCGGTAGAAGCAATGGTTAAATAACTTTTTCTTCCGAAGGCTAACCCAAAAAACATAGTTGCCCAGGCTACATAGATCATAGATTCATAGGCATCACTCCAGGGAGCATGTCCTGAAATATACCACCTGGCACCTAAGCCCATAGTGTGCAGTACAAAAAGCAATAAAACTGAAATGGCGCTTATTTTTATAAGGATTCGTAAAAATTTGCTATCATTAAAAATTTGCGATATCACAAGAATAAGCATTATCACTCCGGCAAGCATATACCACAGGTACAAACTCCTGAAAATATCGTATTTATTATAGGCTATTTCAGCATCAATTTTGCGTTCAGAAGGAATTACCTCTGCTCCAAATTTCTTTTGAAAACCATGGATACTTTGCAATAACTCATTCGCCTGGGTATAATCACCGGATGTTGATGCTTTGCGCAGAGAATTCATATATAAAGGCAATATCTGCCGGGCATATAAAGAATCTACTCCTTTAAAACCAACTTTAGGAACATCCTGGTAGGTCACCCATTTATTATTTTGGTCTCCCGGGATAGGGAAAATACGAAGCATTTTTCCTTGTAAAGCATTGAACAGCAAATTCACCTTTCTGTCTGTTTCTATAAAATCCTTTTGAAATTGATTTGGCACGGCTGCCTGATATGCTTGTTCCAAATAAGGCGTTAATTTATACCCACCGGTATTACTGTCGAAGAAATCGGTCATGGCGAGGTAATTTTGATCTAAGCTCACCCCGGTAATATGCCGTATACTGTCGTTATTGGGTTTAACGTAAATTATCGGCACATTGTACCACAAGGCCGGATTTCCGGTCATGGAGACTAAAATCTGATCTGAATTTAAACCTTCATAAGATGTTTTTTTACTCAGTTTCCGTATCAGTTCTGAGGCAAAAGTATTTGCCGGTTTCATCCGGCCTCCGGCATCCTGGATAACCAGTTTTCCAAATTTTGCCGCATGTTCCGGGTTTATTACATTCGCATTCAAAATGGAATCGATCTCCGATATGTTGGAATTTTGATGATTGTGCTCCTGTTGATCAACCTGAGCAAATCCGGTTCCTGTCAACATCAGAATGGTCAGGAACGTGATTAATTTCGCTTTTTTAGCTTTCACTTCATCAAGTTTTACTTTTAATTTTCCAAAACGGCTGCCTTTATCAAACAAGATGAGCATTAATCCTGTATACAATAAAAAATATCCTATGTACGTGATCCAAGTTCCCCAGAAATCGTGATTTACAGAAAGAATAGTCCCTTTTTCATCAGTGTCAAAAGAAGCCTGAAAAAATCTGTACCCTTCCAGATCCAAAACGTGATTCATAAAAATTTCATAAGGCCAGGTTTTTCCGTCTTCTTCCACAATCTCTATTTTACTTTTAAAGGAAGCATAACTTGGGGAAGGATTGTTCTCGGTTCCGGGATGTTTTTCTGCGATAAAATCGTTGAGTTTAATTGAAAAAGGCAATTTCATTACTTTAGACCCATAGGCCAAATGAAAATCCAAACCACCCACCTGAAGATCTTTAGGTGGATTTATGATCCCTTTCCCACCAAGCATATTTATAATTTTAGATTCCCCTCCGGTTGTAACTTTTAAAGAAACAGCATTTGGTTGTCCCTGAGATTTTTCTCCTGTAGGCAAAACATCAAATACTCCGCGAATCATAGGTTCCGGGACTACAAATTGACTTCCTTCTATAGTATATAATGATCTCAGCAAAAAAGGTTGTAAACTATCGGAAGTTACTTCCCCCTCTAATTTATCAGACATTCGCATAAAATTCCCCTTAAAGGGTGTGGATATTTTATAGGTTGCATCTGCTTCATTTACGCTTAAATTAATAGCTCCTTCAGTTGGAGTATTAAGCGCAAAAAGCATATTGTGAATATTGGTAACCTCTCCTTCTTTTAAATAGTGTTCATGCCGGCTTCCATCGCCTGCCTCAACTATTTTCAGATAATTTTCACCATCATCACTCGGAACTATTCCCTCTTTAGCTCCGTGTATAAAATTAATCACCTCAATAGCAATGGGTTGCTTGTTATAATCGGTATTGATGGTAAAATCGTTTTCTGTTTCAGGTGCAAAAAGCACCGGTTCTTCAACAAGCCTTCTAAGCGGATCTCCATCTATTTCTCCATCTATATAAGCCGTAAGATAGGTTTGATCAGAAATAAAAGTATTGGAAATAGCTCCTTCCCTTATTGGCATTATCCCTTCATAACTAATATATCTGGTTACAAAAGCACCAATCAAAATAAAAACAAAAGAAAGGTGAATTAAAAGAGAAGACCATTTTTCTCTTTTATGAAGATTATATCGATAAATATTTCCGGCAAAGTTTATTACAAATAAGAGCATAATCCCCTCAAACCACCAGCTATTATAAATTAAAATACGCGCTGTTTCAATGGTATAAAAACTTTCTATGAAAGTTCCTAAGGCCATTGCAATTGCGAAGACAATGAACAAGACTGCCATGATTCGGGTTGAGAATAGGACAGACGCTATTTTATTTTGCATTTAAGACTATTTTAAAGGGGGACAAATTTAACAAAAATTAAACATTTACCATTGTAATATAGGATTCAATTGTCCGAAACAAATGTTAATTTAAAACGTATAATTTATGGTAATTTAGCCAAATGATCAACATAGTACTTTTTGGCACTGGAAATTTAGCCACCCATTTGTTTAACGCTTTCTTAAAAGTCGAAAAATTTAAGGTGGTACAGGTGTATAACCACAAACCCGAAAGCCTTGAATTTTTTAAAGATAAAACAAATACTACTACCAATTTAGCAAAAGTATTTCCCGCCGATATATATTTAGTTGCTCTTAAGGATGATGTAATCCCGGTAATTACAAAAAAATTGAATTATAAAAACGCTTTGGTATTGCACACTTCCGGGGCAACCCCAATGAGTGTTTTAAGCAGTTTTGAAAGATTTGGTGTGTTTTATCCACTGCAAACCTTTTCCAAAAACAAAACCGTAGATTTCAAAAATATCCCGATTTGTATTGAGGCCAATAACGAAGTTGATCTGCAAATTTTGGAACAGCTTGCACTGGAAATTACTACCAAGGTGTACAAAATTTCCTCCGAACAGCGAAGAGTACTGCATGTAGCCGCAGTATTTGTCAGTAATTTTGTGAATTATTTATATACTGAAGGGCAGGAAATTTGCACGAGAAATAAAATTCCTTTTGAAATTTTACATCCGTTAATTTTGGAAACAGCATCCAAAATTATTGATCTTAGCCCAAAAGAAGCGCAAACAGGACCTGCAATGCGAAATGATCTGGAAGTGATCAAATCACATCTGGAACTATTAAATGAAGAACAACAAAAAATATATAATATATTAACCGGCTCAATTCAAAACCTCCATGGAAAAGAATTATAAAGAATATTTAAATCAAATCAACACTTTTGTTTTTGATGTTGATGGTGTATTAACCGATGGCACTGTTCAGGTAAACACAAAAGGTGAATTATTGCGTACCATGAATATGAGGGATGGCTTTGCTTTAAAAACTGCCCAACAAAAAGGGTATACTATATGTATCATCTCCGGAGGAACAAATGAAGGTGTTCGATCCCGGTTGAGAAATTTAGGCCTTACAAATATATACCTTGGAGTACAGGACAAAGTGGAACAGCTGGATGAATTTATGGATATTTATAACCTGAAAGCAGAAAAT
>JBBRGD010000071.1:0-7740 GCA_038241065.1 Flavobacteriales bacterium | reverse complement strand
GAAAATATCTATACAACACAACTTCCCAAAAACGGAATTTTAATTTTAGGAAATGAAGCCAACGGAATTTCAGAAGAAGTTGAAAAAATGGTTTCCCAAAAGCTGAATATTCCCCAGTTTGGAAAATCCCAAAGCACTGAAAGTTTGAATGTGGCCACAGCTATGGCTATTTTATTAATCGAATTCCTGAGACAAGCGAACTATTGAAATGTGAAGTTTAAAAAGATCCCACGCGACGACATTTTTTCTACATTGCTGGTGTAAATACTGCCTGGATCATTATCTCTGATAAGCTCATCGTTAATTGCAAAAACGCCCCGAAGGGAAGGCGAAAACTTGAAATAATAAAAATAGAGGTCTATTCCAAACCCAACTTCATAATAATAGGTATTGGTGGTCATTCTAAACTGATTTGTACTATTATCGTTGGGATTGTTTTCATTGCTGGATAAATTTAGGGAAGTGGAAACTCCTCCAACCACAAAGGGTTTAAAATTATTTAACCTGTTCGCTGAAAATTTCAGCAATAGCGGGATATGTACATAAGTGGAATTAATTTCCCTGATAGTGCCCTGATCGGCTTTAAGTAATTGAAAATTCCTTCGGTTAAAACTCACTCCTGGTTCCAGTCTCAGATCTAGGTTGTTGTTCAGTTTTAAATTCCCAATCAAGCCAACATTAAAGCCTATAGTTCTTTCAACATTATATTGTTTATCCTGAAAAGGTTTATTTGGTGTATATTCTTTCAGGTCAAAATCGAGATCGTAGGTATTAAATCCTAAGAAATAACCCCAGGACCATCTTTGTTTATCAAAATTTTCATTATTTAATATACGTTCCCCGGAGAAGAACTGGGCGTTCCCCTGAAAAAAGCACAACAACAGCCCTGTCATGGCAATAAATTTTTTCATACTTTTATTTAGATCCTGTATATATGGTAGCCACACCAAATGTTTGAGGCTTATCTTCTACATTGATAAACCCAATTTTTCGTAAAATATTGTTGAACTGATTTCCGTAAGGAAAAGATGCGGCACTTTCACTTAAATAAGAATAGGCAACTTTGTCTTTTGAGAATAGTTTTCCAATTACAGGAAGAATTGCACTTGAATAAAATTTATACCCATATTTATAGATAAATTTTGTAGGTACAGATGTTTCCAAGACTACAAATATTCCATTTGGTTTTAATACGCGGTATATTTCAGAAAGCCCTTTTTCCAGGTGTTCAAAATTCCGTACTCCAAAAGCTACTGTTATGGCATCAAAAGAATTTTCATCAAATGGAAGAGCCTCAGAATCGGCCTGGATCATTTTAATTTTTTCTGAAAGATTTTCGGCGTTAATTTTTTTTCTTCCCACCTCAAGCATCCCTTCCGAAATATCTAACCCAACAACTTCCCCGGCCCCGGTTTTGGCTAAGCTAATGGCCAAATCGCCTGTTCCAGTTGCAATATCCAACACATTTTTTGGATTGGTCGCTGTGACAAGGTCAACTACTTTTTTTCGCCAGGTTACATCTATACCAAAAGAAATCACCCGGTTAAGTCCATCGTAATTTCCTGATATTTTATCGAACATTTGCTCAACCTGCTCTTTTTTGTTAAGCTTAGAATTTTTGTAAGGGGTAATCTTTTTATCCATTTGCAAAATTTGTTTCAAAGATAGGTGATATGGAATTAAAGCCTTTACAAGATTTTGAATTAATTGAAAATTCGCTAATATTGAATTGTGTAAAATATCATACCTTTGATTTTTATTACAATCTGAACGTATATTATGAAGATAATAATCGCCGGTGCAGGAGAAGTTGGCTTTCATTTGGCAAAATTGCTTTCCTATGAGTCTCAGGATATTACCTTAATTGATAACAACAGGGAAAATCTAATTTATGCCGATACCCATTTGGATATCAGAACCATAAAAGGGGACGCTACTTCTATTGCCATTCTAAAAGATGCACAGGTAAAAAATGTAGATTTGTTCATTGGAGTAACCTCTAGTGAGGCTACCAACATTACCGTGTGTGTATTGGCGAAACAATTGGGTGCAAAACGCACGATTGCACGAATTTCAAATACCGAATTTTTAGAGAATAAAAAGGAAATAGGATTTGTTAAATTTGGAATTGACGAGTTAATATCGCCGGAATCGCTTGCTGCAACAGAAATATCACAACATTTAAATCAATCGGCATTTAGCGATAGTTACGAATTTGAAAATGGAGCGCTGATTATGATTGGCCTATATCTCTCCAGGACTGCAATTTTTGTTGGTAAAACAGTAAAGGAAGCCGCTAAAATTTTTCCGAAATTACATTTTGTGCCTATTGCTATTCAAAGATTTGGAACCCAATATACCTTAATACCAAGGGGAGATACACAGTTTAAGGAAGGAGATCAGGTTTATTTTATCACAGTTAACAGTGGGGTAGAAGATTTGTATAAACTTACCGGGAAAGTAAAACAGACAATTAAGAATGTGATGATCCTTGGTGGAAGCAAGATTGGAAAGAAAGCAGCACGGGATTTATGCAGGAATAATTTCAATGTTAAACTTATAGAAAGCGACAGGGAAAAAGCCTTTGAACTTGCTGATGAATTGCCTGAAACGCTTATAATAAATAGTGATGGGCGGAATGTGGAGTTATTGGAGGAAGAAAACATTCACGAAATGGATGCTTTTATTTCCGTTACCGGAAATTCGGAAACCAACATTATGTCCTGTTTGGTAGCCAAGTCCAAAGGGGTTAAAAAAACAATTGCTTTGGTTGAAAATATGGACTATTTTCATTTGAGCCATTCTATAGGAATAGATACTTTGATCAATAAAAAATTGCTGGCAGCAAATAATATTTTTCGATATATACGAAAAGGTGAAGTTGTGGCAATGACCAAGCTGAACAATATGAATGCCGAACTTTTGGAATTTATTGTAAATTCTTCTTCACAGGTTTGCAATAAAAAAATAAAGGATCTCGATTTTCCCCGGTCTGCAATTATAGGTGGGATTGTGCGGGATGGAGAGGGGCTTATTGCTCTTGGAGACTTTGTGATAAGAGCCAGTGACCGAATTGTTGTTTGCTGCCTCCCAAGATCTATAAAAAAGGTAGAAAAACTGTTTTTATAATGCCAAAACTGAATTATAAAGTCATCCTACACATCATGGGTTTGCTGCTCTTGTTCAATGGAGGTTTCATGCTCACCGCAGTTTTGGTAAGTTGGTATTATGATGATGGTGTTGCACTGCAAATTTCTACCGCGGCCCTTATTACTCTGTTTTCAGGGATACTTTTAATGTTTACAACCCGGAGCAACAATAAGGAACTCAAGAAACGGGATGGGTATATCATTGTAACATTCGGTTGGATTATTATGGCCCTAAGCGGAACCCTTCCTTATATTATAAGCGAAGCTATTCCCGATTTTACCAATGCCTTTTTTGAAACTATGTCTGGTTACACAACAACCGGGGCTACAATTTTAACCGATATTGAATCTGTTCCCAGGGGTATTTTATTTTGGCGAAGTTTAACCCATTGGTTAGGTGGAATGGGGATTATTGTACTTGCAATTGCCATTCTTCCGCTTTTGGGAATAGGAGGGATGCAACTTTTTGCCGCTGAAGCCCCCGGACCCAGTGCCGATAAGTTAAAACCTAGGATTACTGATACTGCCAAACGCTTATGGTTGATCTATTTTTCATACACTGTGGCTGAGACCATTTTGTTGAAAGTTGCAGGTATGAGCTTTTTTGATGCCATCAACCATTCATTTAGCACACTTTCCACAGGAGGTTTTTCAACAAAAAATGCTAGTCTGGCTTATTGGAATGATCAGCCTGTCATTCAATACATCGTCTTGACTTTTATGTTTTTTGCAGGTTCCAATTTTGTTTTAAGTTATTTCGCTTTTAAAGGAAAAATTCAAAAGGTCTTACATGATGATGAGTTTAAATGGTATTTCATCTTTATTGCAAGCTTTACGGCAATAGCAGCGTTAATAATCTTTTATCAAGCCGATGTGTCCGTATCTTCCATTGAACATCCAATGGTTTGGGGAGAATCTGAGAGCGCATTCCGGCATGGCCTGTTTCAGGTGCTTTCAATTGTAACCACTACCGGATTTGTAAGTGCAGATTATACAATGTGGACACCTTTTCTTACTGTTTTATTTTTTGGATTAATGTTCCTTGGAGGATCCGCAGGTTCTACTGCAGGGGGAGTTAAGGTGATGCGGCATCTTATAATGATTAGAAACGGAATTATAGAATTTAAACGAAGTTTGCATCCAAATGCAGTATTGCCGGTGCGTTATAACGGAAAATCAATCAACAAGGAAATTGTTTTTAACATCCTCGGGTTTTTTATTCTTTATATGTTGGCCTTTATTATTGGGGCGCTGGTGTTCGCCTTTATGGGAATAGACTTTCAAACCGCTATTGGTGGGGCCGCTTCAACTCTAGGTAATATTGGCCCGGCCTTTGGCAGTTTGGGGCCAATTAATAATTATGATATTCTTCCTCCGGTTGGAAAGTGGTGGTCTTCCTTTTTAATGCTTATAGGAAGGCTCGAATTATTTACCGTTTTGATACTTTTCACCCCGTTTTTCTGGCGGAACAGGTAAAAATTTAAACTGAAAACTAACATAATATAAAAATCAGTTTGGATTGCCAAACTGATTTTTATATTGTGTATTCTGATAAATCTTTTAAAGATTCCTTAAGCTTGAGAAACGGCCGATTTTATACGTTTTAAAGCCTCTTCAATTTGATCCTCACTCGCCGCATAAGAGATCCTGATACAATCCGGATTTCCAAATGCATCACCGGTTACCGTCGCAACCAAGGCTTCTTCTAATAAAAACAAAGAAAAATCTGTGGCGTCTTTTATATGATGGCCTTTAATTGTTTTTCCGAAGAAATAAGAGATATTCGGAAAAACATAAAAAGCACCTTCAGGTTCAGGGGTTTTAAATCCATCAATTTCATTCATCAAAGAAATTATCAATTTACGGCGCTCTTTAAAAGTATCTACCATAAATTGGATTTTGCTCACCGGGGCTTCCAGAGCCGTAATTACTGCTCGTTGTGCGATACAATTCGCTCCACTGGTGATTTGTCCCTGTATCTTGGTACAGGCTTTTGCGATCCATTCCGGAGCACCAATATATCCAATTCTCCATCCTGTCATGGCAAATGCCTTAGAAACGCCATTTACCGTTATCACCCTGTCATACATATCATCAAATTGAGCCATTGAAGCGTGAGCTTCCACAAAATTGATATGTTCGTAAATTTCGTCGCTTACAATGATTATATCAGGATAATTCACCAAAACATCGGCCAGTGCACGCAGTTCCTCTTTGCTATAAACCATTCCACTGGGGTTGCATGGAGAACTGTACCAGATCATTCTTGTTTTTGGAGTGATCGCAGCTTCTAATTGTTCAGGGGTGATCTTAAAATTGCTTTCTACAGTAGTGGGCAATTCAACCGGTGTTCCATCTGAAAGTTTTATGAGATCGGCATAACTTACCCAATACGGGCACGGCAAAATCACTTCATCTCCAGGGTTCAACATAACCATAGCGATATTGGCCAATGATTGTTTTGCCCCTGTGGAAACCACAATTTGGGAACGGGAGTAATTCAATCCGTTATCCCTTTTAAACTTTGTTGTAATGGCATCTTTCAACTCCACATATCCATCTACAGGAGTATATGAACTGTAATTGTCTTTTATTGCCTGAATTGCGGCCTCCTTGATAAAATCTGGGGTATTAAAGTCCGGTTCTCCAAGACTAAGGCCTATAATATCTTTTCCTTCTTCCCTTAATTCACGGGTTTTGGCAGCCATTGCTAAGGTTTGTGAAGTGGCTAATTTGTTAATTCTGTCTGATAATTTTAGTTGCATGAATTTTTGGTTGGTTAAATATAATTTTAAGTTGAAATTACCGGTTTGGCGCCCATTGCTTTTAAATGTTTGAAATGGGCGATAATTGCCTCACGGGTTGTTTTAAACTCATTGTAAGGTAAATTGCATTCCCTTGCAGTTTGTTTAACGATCTCGGCAATTTTAGTATAATGAACATGACTTATATTCGGAAAAATATGATGTTCTACTTGATGATTTAAGCCTCCGGTAAACCAATTTACAATTTTATTTTTTGGCGCAAAATTTACCGTAGTAAATAATTGATGAATAGCCCATGTATTTTTCATGGAACCGGTTTTATCCGGCAAAGGCATTTGGGTTTCATTTACCACATGCGCCAACTGAAATACGATGCTTAAAATAAGTCCGGCAGTATAGTGCATTACGAAAAATCCGATGAGTATTTTCCACCATGCAATAGAGATGATCAGCATTGGGATAACTATCCAAATACTTAAATAGATCAATTTTGTGATGGCAAGAATACTCCACTGTTTAGTTGGGCTGGGCAGTTTTCCATAGGCAAGTTTTCGCGATAAATACCGCTTTGTTTGCTTAAAATCGGTAGTTAAAGCCCAGTTAAAGGTGAGCAATCCGTATAAAAAAACCGAGTAATATTGTTGAAACCTGTGAAATTTTGACCATTTGACATTATTGGAAAACCGGATAATTCTTCCCGCATCCAGATCTTCATCATGACCCGGAATATTGGTATAGGTATGGTGAAGTACGTTATGTTGAACCTGCCAGTTATATACATTTCCGGCCAAAATATAAATGGTGCTGCCCATGAAGTTATTGAGCCATTTTTTTGAAGAATAGGCGCCGTGGTTCCCATCATGCATAATATTCATTCCAACACCTGCCATCCCAACACCCATGACAACTGTCAATAACAGCATCCACCATTGGGAGATATCAAGGCTTAATATTAAAAAGTAAGGTGCAAGAAAAAGGCAAAACATTACAATAGTTTTGATGTGGAGTTTCCAATTTCCTGTTTTTGACAAGTTGTTTTCTTTAAAGTACGCATTAACACGCTTATTGAGCGTACGAAAAAACTTTGCGGAATCTATTCTTGAGAAGCGTATATTTTCATGGTTCACTTGCATTATTTCCCTTTTTGAGTTTTCAAAGGTAAAACTTTATTTTTCACTGTATTAATTTGTGAGTGAAATTAACAATTTGATTACTTTTGTGAAAAATTAATGATTTGGAGCTGATACAAAAATATTTTCCCAATTTAACTGAAGTACAAATTACCCAATTTGCAGCCTTACAGGAACTTTATAAGGATTGGAACCTGAAAATTAACCTGGTTTCCAGAAAGGATATCGAAGAATTATACCTGCGGCACGTTTTGCATTCTATGGGAATCGCTAAAATTCAGGAATTTAAACCCGATGCCAAGATCTTAGATGTGGGTACAGGTGGGGGGTTTCCCGGGATACCCTTGGCTATTTTGTTTCCTGAAACTCATTTTCATTTAGTGGATTCTATCGGAAAAAAGATAAAAGTCGTTGATGAGGTAGTGGAAGGTATAAAGCTTAAGAATGTAATGACTACCAATGCAAGGGTTGAAGAAATTAAAGGAAACTACGATTTTATTGTGAGCAGGGCAGTAGCTGCAATGCCAACTTTTGTGCATTGGGTAAAAGGAAAAATTGCCAAAACCAGCCGTCACGAACTTAAAAACGGTATTTTATATTTGAAAGGCGGGGATTTAAACGAAGAACTACAGGATTATAAAACGGCAAAAATTTATAATTTATCTGAATATTTTTCAGAGGAGTTTTATGAAACCA
>JBBRGD010000070.1:0-7744 GCA_038241065.1 Flavobacteriales bacterium | reverse complement strand
ATTGGATTTCCCTGCATAATACCATGGATGCAACAATGGAGGATCTTTCTGATGAATATTCTCTTCTTGCCATTCAAGGTCCGAAAGCAGCCGAGGCTATGCAATCCCTTACTGAAGTGAATTTGAAGGATATGAAGTTTTACACCTTTGAAGTTGATGAATTTGCAGGAGTTAAAAATGTGATTATTTCCGCTACGGGATATACCGGAAGCGGAGGCTTCGAAATTTATTTCAAAAATAAAGATGCCAAACAAATCTGGAATAATGTGATGGAAGCCGGTGCCAATTTTGGAATAAAACCAATAGGATTGGCTGCCAGGGACACTCTTCGACTAGAAATGGGATACTGTCTTTATGGAAATGATATTGATAACACCACTTCTCCAATAGAAGCTGGTTTAGGCTGGGTTACAAAATTTACTAAGGACTTTATAAATTCGGAAGCCCTAAAAAAAGAAAAAGAAGAAGGCCCAAAACGAAAATTGATCGCTTTTGAATTAGATCAACGCGGAGTTCCAAGACATGGGTATGATATTGTAGATGAAAATGGCAAGATTATTGGCATAGTTACTTCGGGCACTATGTCACCATCTTTAGATAAAGGAATAGGAATGGGTTACATTCCAGCGGAAATGGCCAAAACAGGTGAAAAAATATTCATCCAAGTTCGAAATAAAGCCATTCCAGCCACACTGGTGAAATTGCCCTTTTATAAAGGATAATCTATTGGAAAAAATATTGATTATAGGAGCAAGTGGCTTTATAGGCAATGCCTTATATAAAGAGCTTTGCTCCTATTTTGATACATACGGCACTTACTACACAAATGTTGAACCCTTCAGCAAAAACCAAAAATTCTACCAGTTCGATATCCAAACGGAAAACATCGAACTTTTACTTCAAAATTTAAAACCCACCATTATAATTTCTGCCTTACGCGGAAATTTCAATGCACAGGTAAGCACTCATCTGACGATTATTGATTATTTGAAAAAAAATGAATCTAAACTCATTTTTATTTCATCTGCAAATGTATTCGATGCCTTTACCAATTATCCATCGTATGAATATGATAAGACACTTTCACAAAGTGTCTATGGCCGGTTTAAAATTAAAATTGAAAATGCCTTGCTTCGACTCCCAAATCACAAGTACAATATTTTGCGATTGCCCATGGTTTTTGGGGCAAACTCCCCACGGATATTGGAAATAAAAAATAAAATTGAATTTGGCGAACCACTTGAGGTATTTCCAAACGTGGTAGTAAATGCTGCTGAAATTTCAAAACTTACTCAGCAAATCCATTATATTATAAACCAAAAAAAACAAGGCGTTTTTCATTTGGGAAGCAATGACCTGACCCATCAACATGACCTGATCACCGATATTGCCGAATTGCTAGGATTCAAAAATCCGCTTTTAAAACAGGTATATGATTCCAATTACGATCGATTTCTTGCGGTAGTTCCAAAAGATAATATTCTTCCTAAAAATTTACAGGTTACAATTCAGCAGATAACAAATGCCTCACAGATCATATAACTGTTAATTTTATCTTAAAAAAATGGCGATAATGCAAGTTCAGTTAGGATATGCTTAACTTTAAAAGTTAAGTTTTTATTATTGATAACGGACTAAAACATACTAAAAATGAAAAAATTATCTAAAGAGGAAATCAACGGCCACCTGGAATCTTTGGAAGGATGGACGTATTCAGACAATGCCATACACACCTCCTTCGAGTTTGAAAATTTCAAAGAAGCTTTTACACTCATGACCCGGATTGCATTTGAAGCCGAAGCGCAACAGCATCATCCGGAGTGGTCCAATGTTTACAATGAATTGGAGATTTCATTATCCACTCATGATGCCGGAGGGGTAACCGAAAAAGACTTTAAACTTGCCAAAACAATTGAAAAAATTGTCAATGCAGATTAATTATTAAAACAAAAAAAATTGACGTTCCATTTTTTACCTAAAAATGGAACGTTTTTTTTATTTTTGCACCAGAATTAAAAATTTTATGGGAAGAGCATTCGAATTTAGAAAAGCACGAAAAATGAAACGTTGGTCAAAAATGGCCATAGCATTTACCCGTATTGGTAAAGATATAGTAATGGCCGTTAAGGATGGCGGTCCAGATCCTGAAACCAATTCCAGGTTAAGAGCTGTTATTCAAAATGCCAAAAGCATTAACATGCCTAAAGACAATGTTGACCGTGCCATAAAACGCGCCAGTGATAAGAGTCTTGGGGATTATAAAATTGTGCTTTTTGAAGGTTATGCTTCTCACGGAATTGCAGTTTTGGTAGAAACAGCTACAGATAATAATAATAGGACCGTTGCCAATGTGCGTTTGCATTTTAATAAATCTGGCGGAAATTTGGGAACATCTGGTTCAGTTGAATTTATGTTTGACCATACTTGTAATTTCAGAATTCATCCTGAAGGAATTGATACAGATGAACTTGAACTGGAATTAATTGATTTTGGTGCCGATGAAATTTTTGAGGATGAAGATGGTATCTTGATTTACGCTCCCTTTGAAAGTTTTGGAAATATACAGGGTGAATTGGAACGCCGTAAAATTGAAATCTTATCCTCCGGTTTTGACAGGATCCCGAATATCACCAAAAAACTCACTCCGGAAGAAACAGCTGATGTTGAAAAACTATTGGAACGTCTGGAAGAGGATGATGATGTTCAAAACGTATATCACACCATGGAAGAAAACGAAGAATAACTGCTTCGGTTTTAAAATTTTTCCGGGTTTTTTCCCTCAATATCTTTATAGAAATTCTGAATTTCAGAAAAATCTTTTTCCAGATTTTCTGTAGTGAAGAATGGTTCCGAAAATTTCACAGTTTTTGTTCCGTAATCAAAGGCAACCATTATAATGGGCACTTGAGCAATTTTTGCAATATAGTAAAATCCGGTTCTCCAACGCTCTGTTTTTTTACGTGTACCTTCAGGAGAAAGCGCTAGTCGAAAAACCTCCCGGGCTTTAAAAAGTTGTGCAATTGCTTCTACTTTATTTTGATTGGAAGTCCGGTCAAGCGCAGTTCCGCCAACCCATCTAAAATACCAACCAAAAGGAGGTTTAAACAATTCCGCCTTTCCTACAAAATCAATGTGTAGATCAAGGATCTTTCGAACCAGAACTCCTATATAAAAATCGTACCAGCTGGTATGAGGTGCGACAATTATAATGCATTTTTTAACTGAAGGATCAATAGTCCCTTCTAATTTCCAACCAGATATTTTAAAAAAAAGAAGTCGGGCAATCCAATTCATTAATTATTCTACTTTTTCCAGAGCTGGTGTTTTCATCTGGGAAGATGATTTTTCTCCGAAAGCCTTCTTTTTTCTTGAGAATCCTTTTCCCCTGTTGGACTTTGTTATTTCTCCCTTCCTGCGTTTACGTTCCTCCCGTAACAAGGCAAGTTCCCTACCGGTTTGTCCTTTTACTGAAGTATTCTCCTCTGCCCTTCTCATCAAATAAGGAACTACGTCCCTAACCGGGCCAAATGGAACCAGTTTTGCCGCATTATAGTTCATTTTAGCCAAATTGAAGCTTATATGATCACTCATTCCGTATAGTTGGCCGAACCATACTCTTGGATCGTCAATATCAATATTTTTATCCTCCATTATTTGTAATGCCAAATAATTGCTCATCTCATTATGGCTTCCTATAAACATTGAAATGGCATCAATATGAGCAAGGCAATACGTAAGAACTCCATTAAAACTAACGTCGGTTGCCTCCTGATTTTCACAAATAGGGGAAGGATAATTCATTTTTTTGGCTCGCAGGTTTTCCTGTTCATAATATGCGCCACGCACTATTTTTACCCCAATTTTAAAACCTTCTTTTTCACCGGTTTCATGAAGTTTTTTTAAGTATTCCAATCTGTCCCATCTGTAACATTGCAGGGTCATAAATACAATCGCCTTTTCACGGTTGTATTTCTTCATCATTTTTATTATCAAATCATCTGCAGCTTCCTGCATCCAGGTTTCCTCTCCATCTGCCATCACAGCTATGTCATTTTGATATGCTGCTTCACATATATTCTCAACACGTTGTTGTACCCGCTGCCATTCTTCCTGTTCTTCTTTAGTAAGGGTAACTTTGGAAGTAACTTTTTCCCAAATTGCAAACCTTCCAATCCCGGTTGGTTTAAAAACAGCAATAGGCAATTCCTCATTCTTTGCCGCAAATTCTATAATGCTTATTTTCTTTTTAGTTGCAGCGTCAAATTCCGCTTCTACCTCTTTTCCTTCAACTGAATAGTCAAGTATGCTATTTAGTTTTTTTGCATACATTTTTTCAATTACCGGCAAACAATCCTCCATGGTTTCGCCTGCGCTAAACTGATTAAAAACAGTACTCTTTATAAGACCTTCAACTGGCAGTCTAAATTTTAAAGACATTTTAGTTAGAAAAATGCCTATTTTTACCAAATCAGGGCGATTTATCATTTCAAACAGAAATAGAGCCCTATTGAGTTCCTCATTAGACTTTAATTTAAATGCTGTTTCGGTATCGTTAAAAATCTTTCGTGTTATCATTATAATATAATTAATATAACAAATATAATTAATGAATATTGAATTTATGATAAATCACTGATTAATTTTAGCCCTTAAAAAAAAATATTTTAAACCTTAAAAGTATGATCTCTCCCTCAAGTCAGGCACCTGTTTTTTATTCTGAAAAAGCTTATGTGGAATTAAATGAATATATATGTCAGGCTAACCATTCCGCATTATTTATTCTTGTAGATAGCAATACGCATGAACATTGCCTTTCCCGTTTTTTACAAAGGCTTGAAACCAATAGTAGTTTCGAAATAATTGAAATGGATGCGGGAGAAGAAGCAAAAAACATTGAAACCTGCTCCGGAATCTGGAGTACGTTATCGGAGTTAGGAGCAGACAGAAAAAGTTTATTGATCAATCTTGGCGGTGGCGTGGTAACCGATCTTGGTGGATTTGTAGCCAGTACCTTTAAGCGCGGGATAGCTTATATTAATGTCCCCACTACCTTACTTTCTATGGTAGATGCTTCAGTAGGCGGAAAAACCGGTATAGATCTCGGGAACCTAAAAAATCAAATTGGTGTAATTACTCAACCAGAGATGGTTCTGATAGATTCAAAATATTTAAATAGTCTGCCTTCAAATGAAATGAGAAGCGGTCTGGCTGAAATTTTAAAACATGGATTGATCACCAGTGAAGCCTACTGGAAAAAAACAACCAGTTTACACAAACTCACCATAGAAGATCTGGATGGTCTTATTTCAGAATCGGTAAATATCAAGACAAATGTGGTGCAACGGGATCCTAGGGAAGAAAACCAACGAAAAACACTGAATTTTGGCCATACTTTTGGACACGCCATTGAATCCTATTTTTTGACTCATCCGGAAAAACCGAAATTACTGCATGGAGAAGCAGTAGCAGTGGGAATGATAATGGCCACTTATATTTCGACAAAGATTTGTGATTTTCCAGAAGAAAAATTAACTTCCATTTCTAAAAAAATTCTGGATATTTTTCCAAAAGTAGAACTGGAAGAAGGCGATTTTGAAAAAATCCTCGATTTATTAAAATTCGACAAAAAAAATACACACGGAAATATCAATTTTGTCCTTCTAAAGGATGTAGGACAGCCGATAATTGATTGCAGGGTACCAGAAAATTTACTGCTAGAAGCACTTGCCTTTTACCGAGGAATCTAAAAAAGCTAACCCTATTGATTTTTCAAAATAAATAATTTTTAATTATTTAACTGCTTGCAATTAATCTAAATTTTGTTATAATTGTAATGTCAAAATATTCGTTACAAAAGATCATAACAGGCATCTATTTATATAATAAACTTCCCGTCAATTAGCATGATTAAAGGCTCGGGACTACTTTAAATAAAGGACAGCAGCATTTGGTCAATAAAATTCTATTGAGATGAAAAGAATCATTGTAGATTACAAAAAGTTAACTCCTGAAATTCTAAGCCTTCTGGTTGAAAAATATCCCGATGGATATGATGATGACCAGATTATCTCGTTTAGAAATGCAAAGAATGAGAAAATTGAAGCTGTTGAGGTTAGGACTGAAGATTCAATTTATCTGGTAAAAATCAGTACCCGTTTGGAAAATACGATGGCCAATTATGATGAAGATGATTATGACGAGGCCGATTTTAATGAGCCTATTGTTGAAATCCCCGAAAAAAATAATGAAGAAGAGGATGATGAAGATGATAAGTAATTAAAATGTTTATTAATCAGAGGATTTAGGTTCTTCTTCTTCGTAATCAAAATTGGATTCTAAACTTTCCAGCATTTTTTGATCTTCTTCAAGTTTTTCTTTTCTAGTCTCTAGTTTTTCCATTTCCTGGTATATGGCTGGTTCACTGAATTGGTTGGGCGTAATTCTTTCTTTTATATGAAGGGCATATTGTACGGTAAATTCCGCTCCAAAAAACAAAATCAGGCAGGAGTAATTCACCCAAAGCAAAATTAATACAACCGAAGATGCACCTCCGTAAACAGAACCGGGATCGCTTTTTCCCAAATAATATCCAATTAAAAATTTCCCAATTAAAAATAAAGCAGTCGTCATTGCTGCCCCTAGTAAAGTGACTTTCCATCTAATTTTAATATCCGGCAATATTTTAAATATGCCTGCGAAAAGAGCTGTTATAAAGAAAAAAGAAATTAAATAATTAATTACTTCCAGAGTAATTGAAGTGAGTACAGGAGCTGAACTTTCGATGAAATCACTCAAAATTTCGATCAAAGCCGAAATTAATAAAGTCAGCAACATTAAAAATCCTAATGCCAGCACCATTCCAAAAGAAATTATTCTATCAATTATCATTTTTAAAAAAGTCTCTTTCCTGGAGGCAACATTCCATATGTTGTTCATCGCTTTCTTTAACTGAAAAAACACTCCCGTAGCTCCAAATATCAGCATAGCTATTCCAAAAATCACAGCAAAAGTAGAATTGGTTGTAAGAGCTGCGTTGCTGATCATATTTTCTATAGCCAAAGCGCTATTATTACCTATCAAATCAGCAATCTGATCTGTGATCTTCCCTTGCACTGCAGCTCTACCGAAAAAATACCCTGCAATTGATACAATAATAATAAGTAAAGACGGAAGTGAAAATAAGGTGTAATACGCTATAATCGCACTTTGAGCAAACGGATCATTATCGTTCCAACATATATAAGCTTTTTTAAGGAGCTTAAAAAAGGTTCTTAATTTTTTCATTTTTTGAAATTTTTAATCAGCAGGCATATAACATATTTGTTTTATAGATTGGGGTCCACTTTTATAGTAATTTACTACAGAATTTACAATAAATAAAGCTTTTTAAATAGAATTAAATGATGCTTTTGGTGTCCCACAGTTATAAATCCGGCTGCCCCAGGGCTTAAAGGAGCTCCATTGGCATTTCCAATTTCCTTAAGCATTTCTTTATCAAAACTTTCAAATAAGGCTATTCCTGAATTTCTCACCATAACAAATTCATTTAAAAATTCCGGTAGCTTTCTGTCGTTGGCAATTGAAACTGTTACATACGTATCCTGATCAAACCCTTGCAAGGCGGTTTTATCCTTTCTGGCAATACTCAAAGCCCTGTGCTGGAAAATTCGTTCGGTATCCAGAATATGCTGAAGCACCTGTGCCACCGTCCATTTTCCCTCAGCATAACTTCGGTTTAAATCTG
>JBBRGD010000069.1:0-8039 GCA_038241065.1 Flavobacteriales bacterium | reverse complement strand
GTTGTCCACAAAGATAAACCTGGAGGTAGCGGGAGCGATATTTATTACAAAATCATCATTTTTTTTCCACATCATACCCGGTCCTGTTTGCAAATAGGCCGGAGAGATAAAATGGGTGGTTTCGGTTCTCACAGTTTCAAGGCTTACGGGATCTTCGCTAAATTCATATCCTTTTGAAATCTGGGTCCGAAAATTCAAAAACCAGGAATAATACCAATTGGAATTTTTTAGCTGTTTTCCTGCTATGGAATTAAATTCCAAACGATCGCTGGTTTTCCTTGCGAACTCGTCGTCTTTAATCTTGGTTAATCCGTAATCGGCCAACAATTTATTGTCCCAGGAAAAATCATCCATTCGGTAATTGAGATTGTAATTTAGAGTAAGGTTTCCCGCGATGCTGGAAGTACCGCCACCGGTCCATTCATCGTTAAAAGCAGATTGGTTGAATAATAATTGAATAGTTCCGCCGGAATTCCATCCGTTTTGAGGGACTTTAATTATTTCTTCCTGAGCCGAAACCTGGCCAGTGACAAAAAGAATTATCAGAATTAAAGATAAATTTTTCATTTCTTACTTTTATATAGCGGAACCGAAGAGCAGGCTTCGCCATACATTAAACTTTTAACCACAGGTTGCAATTTTTCTATAATAAGCAAATAGGCATTTTTAGGAACCGGTTTATGGGAACAGCCTTTTATTATTACCATTTTGTCCTTTAGATCTGTCACATCCAGGTTTTGAATAATTTCGGTATATAATACTGTTTCCAGGGTTTCCAGATCGCCAATAATCACTTTTTTAGCAAAAGGATGAAAATGGGCAGTTAAAAGCATATATGCCCAGGCTGGGATAATGGCTCCTGTGGAGCAGGAAAGAGCCACAAATTTATCTTTGTATTGGCTCCAGTCGTGTGCCAAAACCATTTCCCTAAAAACAGTTTCCCGCAGGATCAAGCCTTCCATCAACCAGTCTTTAATGTCAAAATGTACCCGTTCCCCTTTGGGATAATAGTCTTCCAGGTCAAAAGTGACCAATTTGCTGTTGGCAACGCGGTTTATTATATCTGTAGACATATTAATAACTTTTAGGTCTTAATTGTTTTATTTTTCCTCATTTAGGGGAAGAGTCCGGAGGGGAAATTAAGAAGGAATATTATAACATTCCCAACTCCAATTTTGCTTCTTCACTCATCAAATCATGTGTCCATGGCGGATCAAAAGTGATCTCTACTTCGCAATCCTTTATGATATCCATTGACTTCACTTTATCTTCCACCTCTTGCGGCAGGGATTCAGCTACAGGGCAGTTGGGAGTGGTAAGAGTCATCAGGATTTTTACTTCATATTCGGGATTGACAAAGACATCATAAATTAGTCCCAGCTCATAGATATCCACAGGGATTTCAGGATCATATATGGATTTTAAAACTTCAACAATTTTTTCGCCCAATTCCTGGGTATTTATTTCTTTTGCCATCTTAGTTTAATTGTGTTTGATATGCCAGTGCATACATTTTAAGTTGTTTGATCATACTTACCAGGCCGTTTGCACGGGTAGGCGAGAGATGCTCCTTAAGACCAATTTCATCTATAAATTGAGTGTCGGATTCGAGGATTTGGGTAGGATGCTGATTTGAAAAAGCCCTGATCAGGATGGCTACAATTCCTTTGGTAATAATGGCATCGCTATCTGCTGTAAACAAAAGTTTGTCGCCCTGCAATTCTGCATGAATCCAAACCTTGCTTTGACAACCTTTGATTAAATTCTCTTCAATCTTATATTTTTCGTCTATTAACGGCAATGATTTTCCAAGCTCAATCATATATTCGTAGCGCTCCATCCAATCGTCGAACATAGAAAATTCTCCTACAATTTCTTCCTGTATTTCTTTAATATTACTCACTTCTTGTTGCTTTTTTCAGGTTAAACAGTGGTTTTTTTCTTCAGATAAAAATACTTATTCTTCCTGGTTTTATTTTTATTTCATGAAAATATCAGCAAAATTCAGAACCTGACATTTTCAAAATCATATCTTTCCTTCACAAATCAATCTTCACATCAATAAATTTTTATACTGAAAAATTTATTATTCTAACATAGTTTTTGCTCGTTTAACGGCTGCTATAAACAAGTCAATTTCTTCGGTGGTATTATAAAACGAGAACGAAGCCCGAATTGTGCCGGGAATTTTAAAATAATCCATTATTGGTTGTGCACAATGATGTCCCGTTCGCACGGCAATCCCTAATTTATCGATGATGGTCCCGATGTCATAAGGGTGAATTCCCTCAATATTAAACGAAATTACTGCAGTTTTATCTTTTGCGGTGCCATAGATTTTTATTCCTTCAATCTCCAGAAGTTTTTTGGTAGCGTATTTGAGAAGTTGATGTTCATATTTGGCTATTTCCTCTATCCCAATTGCATTCATATAATCTAATGCTGCGCCAAAAGCAATGCCTCCACAAATATTGGGAGTTCCTGCTTCAAACTTATGAGGAAGATCTGCATATGTAGTTTTCTCGAAAGTTACGGTGGCAATCATTTCGCCACCACCCTGATATGGAGGTAGTTTTTTTAACCATTCTTCTTTCCCGTATAACATTCCCACTCCGGTAGGGCCACACATTTTATGGGCTGAGGCCACGTAAAAATCTACATCCAAAGCCTGAACGTCTGCTTTTATATGTGGTGCAGCCTGAGCACCATCAATTAAAACAGCCGCGCCATAACTATGAGCCTTATCTATAATATTTTTTATAGGATTTACCGTTCCCAGCGCATTGGAAACGTGATTTACAATTACTATTTTTGTTTTTTCCGACAGAAGTTTTTCATACTCGTCCAAAAGCAAATCCCCGTTTTGGTCCATCGGGATCACTTTTAAAACAGCACTGGTTTTTTCACAAAGCATTTGCCAAGGAACAATGTTTGAGTGGTGTTCCAGAGCCGAAACTAAAATTTCATCTTCCTTTTGTAAAATAGAAGCGAAACCACTGGCAACCAGATTAATTCCGTGGGTAGTGCCGGAAGTAAATATTATTTCATGAGGTTTCCCGGCATTGAAATGGGTTTGGATCTTTTTGCGTGCAGTTTCGTATTTATCGGTCGCCTCCTGGGATAATGTATGAACCCCACGGTGAATATTGGCATTGTAGTTTGAATAGTAATCTACAATTGTATCTATAACCTTTTGCGGGGTTTGTGAGGTGGCGGCATTATCAAAATACACCAAAGCATATCCGTTAACTTTCCGTTTTAGAATGGGAAAATCTTTACGGATTTCTTCAACATTAAATGGGACTTTTTCAGCAGCAACTTTCATATCATTCTTCACTTTAACAGGCTATAATAGAAACTGACTATTATTGGAAGCAGTCAGGTTTGTTTATAAGTCGAATCCTAAGCTCACCCCCAATTTTAAGGCGATCTCGTGGGTGATTCTTTTTTTAATTTCAGGAATTTTTACACTTTCCAATACGTTGTTAGCAAAAGCGTACATCAACAGCGCACGGGCCTCCTTTAACGGAATTCCTCTCGAGCGCAGATAAAACAGGGAATCTTTGTCCAGTTGGCCAATAGTACATCCGTGGCTGCATTTTACATCATCGGCAAAAATTTCCAGTTGGGGCTTAGAATTTATGGTCGCTTTATTATCCAGCAAAATATTATTGTTGGACTGGAACGCGTTTATTTTTTGAGCTGCCTGATCCACCACTATTTTTCCATTGAAAACGCCGGTAGAATTATCGGCAAAAATCCCTTTGTAATCCTGAGGACTTTCACAATTGGGAGATCTGTGATGCACCAATGTATTGTGATCTACATGCTGCTTTTCTTGAATTATGGTGATTCCCTTTAATGTGGAATCTGAATGCTCTCCTTTTTGGTAGAAATTGAGATTGTTCCTGGTCAATTTTCCGCCCAGGGAGAAGGTATGCATGGAGCAGTTACTTTCCGCTTTTTGATCTACAAAAGTACTGTCTATAAGCGAAGCCGAGGAACGGTCGTTTTGAATTTTGTAATAATCCACCACGGCATGTTTTCCTGCAAATATTTCGGTAACAGAATTGGTAAGTACAGGATGATCGGTTAAACTTTGATGACGTTCAATAATTTGAACCTGAGCATTTTCATCTACCACAATTAAATTTCGAGGCTGGATCATCAGTGCTGCTTCATTCCCGGTAGCGAAATTAATTATTTGAACAGGCTTATCTGCAACCCGGTTTTTATGAATATGAATATAAGCTCCTTCTTTTGAAAAGGCTGTATTCAAAGACGTTAAACCGTTTGTTTTTGGAATTGCCTTATTGAAATAGGTATCTATTACCCCCTTGTATTTGGGTTTGGACAAGGCCGCCGACAACAGGCAGACATCAATTTTGTCATGCGTGGTTTGCGATAGATGTGATGAATAAATTCCGTCAATAAAAACGAGGTTATAGGCATCTATATCGTGAATTAAATATTTCTTTATATCGCCGTATTCTATGACATTTTCCTTTTTCGGAAAAACACTGTAATCCGGTTTTAGTACCGAATTAAGGGAAGTGTATTTCCAGGCTTCTTCCTTTTTTGAAGGAAAACCTAATTCCTCAAATTCCTTCATAGCCTGACTCCTTAAAAGGTGGATATCGGCATCTACATCACAACCTTCTTCAAAAGCCAAAAATGAGGATATTAATTTATCT
Organism: Flavobacteriales bacterium; assembly: GCA_038241065.1. GTDB lineage: Bacteria > Bacteroidota > Bacteroidia > Flavobacteriales > Flavobacteriaceae > Gillisia. The sequence goes on along the minus strand of JBBRGD010000069.1, from coordinate 3,345 downwards.
TTTAATTCCATAATAATTTCAATTGTCATTTTCGCTGGGGGCGAAAAATCTATACTTTGTTACGCATTTGTATTTAAATATTCCTTCTAGAACATAAAAGCAATTCAAAAGAATTTTAAAAACTCCTTAAACCTGCTCCGGCTTTAACCAGTCGTAGCCTTTTTCTTCCAGTTCATAAGCCAGTTCTTTACTTCCGGATTTCACTATTTTACCATCAACCATAACGTGAACCACATCTGGGACGATATAATCCAGCAATCGCTGATAGTGTGTAATTATCAATATAGCATTGTCTTTATTCCTCAACTTGTTGACCCCGTTTGCAACTACTTTAAGGGCATCTATATCCAATCCTGAATCGGTTTCATCCAAAATAGCCAATTTAGGGTTGAGCATTGCCATTTGAAAAATTTCATTCCGTTTTTTCTCGCCCCCAGAAAATCCCTGGTTTAAGGAACGGGATAGGAATTTGCGGTCTATTTCCAACATCTCCGATTTTTCCCTTAGCATTTTCAACATCACATTGGCCGGCATATCTTCCAGGCCTTGCGCTTTTCGGTGTGCATTGATCGCTGCTTTTACAAAATTGGTAACCGAAACCCCGGGAATTTCTACCGGATATTGAAATGACAGAAAGATGCCTTTGTGGGCACGATCTTCCGGGTCTAATTGGGTTAGATCGTTACCATCAAAGATTATTTCCCCTTTGGTCATTTCAAACTCCTCTTTTCCTGCGATTACCGAGGATAAGGTGCTCTTTCCAGAACCGTTTGGTCCCATAATAGCGTGTACTTCTCCTGCTTTTATCTCAAGATTGATCCCCTTCAGGATTTCTTTATCGTCTATACTGGCGTGTAAATTCTTTATTTTAAGCATACTGTTTTTGATGTGGTTCCGGCTTACCGGATATGATTATTTCTTTATCTCTGTATTTTCCGATTGTTTCTTGGCGAAAATTTCTACAATTTCCCTGATCTCTATCACCTTTGAATAACCTTTTCTAACCTTGTTATCTATAACTCTCCCCCTTACTTCAATTGGAATAATATTCATATCATCTAATTGATACTCTTTTAAGGATTCCTTGAGGAGATTGGCCATGGAGTCCATTCTCACTTGGTACACAAAATTTTCTCCTTTAAGTACAGCATCACTTCCTATATAAATAAAATCTCCCTGATAATTCTGAATGCTGTCTTTTTCGGAAGCTTCAGTTTTTATCTCCGGTTTTATCTCCGATTCATTATCACAGGCAATTCCAAGCGTTAAAATAGCTATTATAAAAATTAATTTTTTCATCAATATTTCTTGACTTTTTTATATTATCCAACAGATCCTTCCAAGGAAATTTCCAGAAGCTTTTGAGCTTCCACAGCAAATTCCATTGGTAATTTATTTAGCACTTCTTTGCTAAACCCGTTTACGATGAGCGCAATTGCCTTCTCTGTGGGTATCCCGCGCTGATTGCAATAAAATATTTGGTCTTCTCCTATTTTACTGGTTGTAGCCTCATGTTCTACCTGGGCTGTTTTATTTTTAACTTCAATATATGGGAAGGTGTGTGCCCCGCATTGATCGCCCATTAACAGGGAATCACACTGGGAAAAATTCCGCGCATTCTCTGCCCTGCTATTGATTTGTACCAGTCCTCGATACGAGTTTTGTGATTTTCCCGCTGAAATTCCCTTCGAAATGATAGTGCTTTTAGTGTTTTTGCCAAGGTGGATCATTTTGGTACCGGTATCTGCTTGCTGGTAATTATTTGTCACGGCAATGGAATAAAATTCCCCTATGGAATTATCTCCCTTTAAAATACAGGAAGGATATTTCCAGGTTACTGCCGATCCGGTTTCAACCTGGGTCCAAGAGATCTTTGCATTTTTATGGCAAATACCACGTTTGGTAACGAAATTGAAAACTCCGCCTTTTCCTTCTTTATTTCCAGGATACCAGTTTTGAACGGTGGAATATTTAATTTCAGCATCGTCCAAAGCTATCAATTCAACCACAGCGGCGTGCAATTGATTTTCGTCTCTTGAAGGCGCTGTACAGCCTTCAAGATAACTCACATAACTGCCTTCATCGGCTATTAATAAAGTTCTTTCAAATTGTCCGGTTCCGGCCTGATTAATTCTGAAATAAGTTGAAAGCTCCATAGGGCAACGGACCCCTTTTGGTATATAGCAAAAAGAACCATCGCTAAATACAGCGCTATTTAATGCTGCATAAAAATTGTCTTTTTGGGGAACAACTGTGCCGATATATTTTTTCACCAATTCAGGATGTTCTCTGATTGCTTCAGAAATGGAACAGAAAATAATGCCTTTTTCGCCCAAGGATTTCTTAAAAGTCGTAGCTACTGAAACAGAGTCCATTACAACGTCTACCGCTACTCCTGAAAGCATCTTTTGCTCATCAATGGAAATCCCAAGTTTTTCAAAGGTTGCCCGCAATTCCGGGTCTACATCATCTAAACTCTCGTATTTCGCTTTTTTATTGGGGGCGGAATAATAGGAGATATTCTGGAAATCAGGTTTTGGATAATGTACGTTGGCCCATTTAGGTTCAATCATTTTTTCCCATTCCCTGAAGGCTTCCAGCCTCCATTGGGTCATCCATTCCGGCTCTTCTTTTCGTTGTGAAATTGCGCGCACGATATCTTCATTCAATCCCACGGGGAATGTATCCGATTCAATATCGGTATAAAACCCATATTCATACTCCTTTGTCTCGAGCTCTTTCTTTAAATCGTCTTCTGTATATGCCATAATTTTTTCAAGTTATAAGGTTAAAAAGTTAAAATGTAGATTTTAGGTATTTAATTAACCCACTTATCAGTTTTGAAACTTCATTAACTTTAAAATTTAACCGTTCAAATTCATTGTTTGATATATATTTTAAATCAATAGCAAATATAATTGGGAACGAAATTCACCTGAGGAGGCTTTTGCTATATATAAAAAACGAATAAATTCTTTTGTTGTCTCTCGTTCAAACCCTTCAGCAATATTAGATGTAATTGAAATACTTGCCCTCCTAATTTGGTCTCTTAATCCATAATCTTTGGAAAAATCCCCCTGATCTGTAATCAAATAAAGTTCTGAATTTAATGCCCTTGCCTTTTGCCAGGCAATAATCTCTTCAAAGGAATTGAATTTTGCCATCTCAACTTTAAAAACTTTAAAACATTTAAACTTTAAAACTTAATTTTACAGCGAAAAACTCTCGCCACACCCACATGTGCGCTGTGCATTTGGATTGTTGAACACAAATCCCTTGCCATTCAGGCCGCCTGAAAATTCCAGGATGGTTCCTGCTAAATACAAGACGCTTTTCTTGTCTATA
>JBBRGD010000068.1:0-8085 GCA_038241065.1 Flavobacteriales bacterium | reverse complement strand
AAATCGATATTGGGATTGTCATTAATCTCAATTACTAATGGCTTTCCGTTTACCTCTTTCACATCGATTCCGTATAACCCCTTGCCCATTAATCTTGCCGATTTAAGCGCGACGCTTAAAATCTCTTTAGGAACTTCTTCTATTGGAAGGCAATCGGCATTGCCATCTTGATCGTCTACCTCTTTTGCATCCCAGTTGTAAATTTGCCAATGGTCTTTTGCCATATAATACCGGCAGGCAAAAATAGGTTTATCATCCAGGATCCCTATGCGCCAGTCGTATTCTGAAAAAGTGAATTCTTGGGCTATAATAAGTTCAGATTTTTTTAACATCATATTTACCAATTCCTTAAACTCCTCTTCAGTTTCGGCCTTTTTAACTCCAAAGGAAAAAGTTGAATCAGGCGATTTTAAAACACAAGGCAGGCCGGTGATCTTTAAAACTTCATCCTTATTATGCTTATGTACAATCACAGTTTTTGGAGTTGGAATATTTGCGTTTTGCAAAGCTTCAGCCATATAAACCTTATTACAGCATTTTAATATAGCATCGGGATAATCTACAAGGGCGATATCTTCCTGCTGGGCCTTCCGCGCAAAAGCATAGGCTTCATTATTCACTTCCGTGCTCTGGCGGATAAATAGCGCATCAAAAGCAGAAAGCCTGGAAAGATCTTTCGGATAAAGAATCTCCACATAAAAATTCATTTTTTCGGCTAAATCCACAAATTTCTTAATGGCTTTGGTGTTGCTTGGCGGCGCAGGGTCGTTGGTTTGCACCAATATGGCAAGATCGTAATGAGCTGTATTTTGTTTGGGAGTATCGTATCTTTTTTTCGCAAAGTATTGGGAAGCAAAATAATGCATGCTCTCTTTATGTTCATGTGGAATTTCAGATTCTGAAATGGCCCTGATATTCTTAATGTTCCATTTAGTTGTAAAATTGAATTTTACACGCAAGAACGGGATCTGGAAATATTTATGGAACACCGCACTCAACTCTGTGTACTTTTGCGCTACATTTTGACCAAAATAAATACTGAGCGTAAATTCCTGGGATTTGATATTTTTAAGGCTTTTCTGGATTAGCTCATCAAAATCTTCAAATACTATTTTCACCAGTTTTGGCTCCCGCAAATCTACGAGATTTGTAACCGTAGGAATTGCAAGATGTCCCCGAGCTTCCGCTAAAAGCGAAACATAATATCCAATAGACTGATATGAATAATCCTTGCAAAGGTTAAAAATACGTGCCTTTTTAATTTGTGCATATTTAGGATTGGTGAGATATTCCTGAGAAGATACTATTGAAATATTATCTACCGGAATATGCCAGTTTTCAGGTTTATTAACCACTATTATTTTATCCATTGGAAGTATTTAAAGTTATCAAATTTAGATTAAATTTTAATTGAATTCCTGAAAACTGGAAATCAAATTAATTTTCTTCTGAAACTGCCAATATCAAAATAAAATCGGAAATGATATGATGATAATTCGTATTTCTGACCGTAACATTTCAGAAGTTTAAAAATTCGCGAAATAAGTCAAACCTTATTTTAGGTTTTTTCGAAGGTTTCATTATATATTCTTATTTTCAGCCTGAATTAGAATTGCCAGAAATATGAAACTTATAAACACTTTCAATGTTCTTTTACTTTTAACCTTTGCTGCGAAGGCACAAAATCCGGAAGCAGAACTTTTTGAAAAAGCAAGAGTTATTCACGAGAAAGTCATTACAATTGATACTCACAATGATATAAACATAAGCAATTTTACCGACTCTCTCAATTATACTATGAATTTAAACTCCCAGGTTAATATTCCTAAAATGGAAAAAGGGGATTTAGACGTTGCCTGGTTTATTGTTTATACTGGCCAGGGCGAACTCAATGCTGATGGTTATAAAAGTGCATACGAAAATGCAATATCCAAATTTAAGGCTATTGACAAACTGGTGAATGAATTTGCACCTAATAAAATTGGTTTGGCCACTTCCTCCAAGGAAGTTAGGAAACTAGTGAACGATGGCAAATTGGTTGCGATGATTGGCGTGGAAAACGCGTATCCAATTGGAGAAGATCTAGAAAATATAGAAAAATTCTATAACCTGGGCGCGCGTTATATGTCCTTGTCTCATAACGGACACAGCCAGTTGAGCGATTCCAACACCGGTGAAGAAAATAATGAATGGTTGCATAACGGATTAAGTGAACTTGGGAAAAAGACCGTTGTAGAAATGAACCGTTTGGGAATGATGATAGATGTTTCGCATCCGTCAAAAGAAGCTATAAAACAAATGTTTGAGCTCTCAAAGGCACCGCTTATTGCCTCCCACTCTTCATCCCGTGCACTTTGCAATCACAGTAGGAATCTGGACGATGAACTTTTATTGCTTTTTAAAGAACACGGCGGAGTGGTACAAACTGTTGCCCTCAATGAATATTTAAATGCCGAAAAATACAATGCCTTTATTACAGCTCAAACCGAGATTTATAAAAATATGGGAAATAAAATGGAGTTTGAAGTATTATCCCATGACAGCATAAGAAACTTGAGTGAAGATTTGCGCAAGGCCTATGATGAAGGATTTGAAAAAGTAAAAGTAGCTGCTGCTCCGGAAATTGAAGTCCTGAAAAACGATATTCCACCCGTTAACGTAACCGATTTTGTAGATCACATAGATTATATAGTAAATTTAATAGGAATTGATCACGTGGGAATAAGCTCCGATTTTGATGGTGGTGGTGGAATTGAAGGATGGAATGATGCTTCTGAGACCTTTAATGTCACATTGGAACTTGTGAAACGCGGTTATAAAGAAGAGGAAATAGCTAAACTTTGGGGAGAAAATCTTCTAAGGGTTTTAGACGAAGTAGAAGCGGTAGCAAAAAGATTGCAAAAGTCTTAGATTTATTTCAGGAAATAAATCTAAATAAAAAAGGTTTGGTCCCTGTTTTATTTTTTTTTGCTCTTCTTGTCCCAATAAACATATGCAATAAATAGGATAAGACTTATTACTGATCCCCAAATAAGGCCAGTTTTAAGCCCCTCAGTAGTTCTTCCTAAAACAGCAATAAAAATAGTTAAAGGAGCGATTCCTGTTAATGTAGCACTTATAAATCTCCAGTAATTCATTTTGAGAATCCCCGCTACAAAACTTATTGCGTCATTGGATAATATGGGATTTATCCTTGTAATAAAGATTGCCCAAAAGCCGTAATTTTCTAGAAAACCACTTATATTTTTTTCAGGTTTTTGTCCTATTAACCTTTCTACAATCACAGGACCAAGATAGCGGCCAATAAAATATCCTACGGTTGAAGCATTAAAAATAGAAACAAAGATTATTAAACTTCCCCATATTGGCCCGTATGCGAGTATAGAAACCACCATTAAAAGAATGGATGGAATTACCAGCAGGAACATTTGAAGAACCATGGTCAAAATAAGTACTATGGGACCAATCCAGCCAAAATTTCCTACCCACTCTTTTATCCGATCCTGATCATCACTGGTAAGAACATTCCATGAATTGTTCAAAAAATCCTGTACAGAAGGTATAAAGAAATAACTGAGTAATAAAGTGGCAATAATTAATATTGAAATATATAAAGGTGCCTTGCTTTTTTTTACTGATGTTGTTTCTTTTGATTTTTCCATAAATTAATCTAATGATACTTTCAAAATATTACCGAAACCTCCCTTGCCTTCGTTAGAAATAAAAACTTCTCCGGTTGGGCTGAAGGTGATACCTTCTGCCTGACGAAATTGATCATTATTTAAAATATGAAGTTTTTTGAGATTCCCTTCAGGATCCATAATTAAAATTTTTGGATTCACCCCTTCCAGGATATAGTAATCCCCGGTATTTGGGTGTATTCCAATTTCTGAAGGCCTCAATAACCTATGTGATTTTTTTTGATCAAGTTGATTAAAAATAGTATCCTTTAAGTTTATTTTAATTACCGGCTCTTTATTCAGTTGTTTCGAATTGAGGTCAAAAGAATATAGTGGTTTAAAATTGTCGTCATCTATGTCCTTAATTGCCAGTAGCAGACGATTATTTTTTTTATCATAAGTTAAACCCTCAAAGTTATATTTTTCGTGGAGCGATGTAGAATATTTTTTAATTTTCCCATTAGCTGTTTGAAAATTAGAAACTTCATATAAAGTTCCGTCACTTTCTAAAACATAGGCAGTTTCATCTACAACAGCAATTCCCTCATAATCCCCCGATCCATTAAAATCAAACTGGCTTTCTATATTTGAAGTTTGGAGGTTATAAATAAATATTTTTCCTTCTTCATCCTGCACTGCCGCAATTCTGTCCTCGTCAATCATTGCAATTCCTGAAATTTCTTCCAGGATCTCCGGGAGTTCCCACTTTTGCAAAATATCAACTTTTTTAGAATTGGTTTGGCTATAATAAAAGGACTCTCCATTAAAAAAGTAAAAAATAACTCCGGTGGCTATTAATATTCCAAGGGTTATAACAGTTGCAACTTTATACATATTACTATTTGTCTTCAATTTTATCAAATAAGCAGAAGTAACAAATTTACTAAGAACTTATGTTACTGTTTCAGAGATTAGGAAATTTAAGCTGAATTTAACCCTTTCTCTGCGCCCATAAATCAATGGTTTAGAGGGGGTTTTCTTACAAAAGTGGGTTAAAACGTTAATTAATAGTTAAAGGCTACTATTTTATACATAGTACTGTAACAATTTTATTTTTATGTAGTCTATTAGATATAACCCTTAAAAATTTAATATCATGGCAACTTTAGAAAACATTATCAGGAATTACATTCTCATTAAAGATGAAGATTCATCCCATCGCAGACATTTTATGAACTCCGTCAAATCCAAGAGAGATTGTTGGAACAACAGAAGACGTTACGGACTTTGATCCTCATTAAATCAGAAAGAGATGAATTTCCCTAAAAAATAGTCGGTACACACGTTGATACCGGCTATTTTTTAATTATATCCCTCCCCTATACCAAATTTAACTTTCATAAAACCGTTAAAAATACCTAAACAACCTTATAAATTTATTAGTATTCGTTTCTTTGCAGCGTTTAATACCTACCATGCTAGAACGAATTAAAAAGTCCCCAAAATTAAAATGGGCTCTTGGGATATTATTAGTTTTAATTGCCCTGCCTCTACTATTTTATATCAGTATTTATTTTGGATTCTTCGGGAAAATTCCCACTTCAAAAGAATTGAGCGAACTTAAACAAAGTGAAGCTACCCAGGTTCTTTCAGATGAGGGAAAATTAATTGGGAAATATTACATATTTGACCGCCAGCCCATAGTTTACGAACAATTGCCTCAACACCTCATAGATGCCTTAATTGCGACTGAGGATATCCGCTTTTTTGAGCACGGCGGGATAGACAGCAGAAGTTTGCTCAGGGTTTTCTTTAAAACATTATTGCTTCAAGATAAATCTTCGGGTGGTGGAAGCACCATTACCCTGCAGCTTGCCAAAAATTTATATGGAAGGAAAAATCACAATTTAGGAATTGTTGTAAATAAACTTCAGGAATCTATTATTGCAAAACGCCTGGAAGATGTTTATTCAAAAAATGAAATTTTGACCCTTTACTTCAATACGGTTCCTTTTAGCGATAATACTTTTGGGATTGAGAGCGCGGCGATGAAGTTTTTTGATAAACATACAAGAGAACTCAATGTGGAAGAATCGGCTGTATTGGTAGGGATGTTAAAAGCCTCCCATTATTATAACCCGAGAATTTTTCCTGAAAGAAGCCGGTTGCGCCGTGACGTAGTTTTGGTGCAAATGAATAAATACGGATTTTTAAGCGATCCTGATTTGCAGCTGGCCAAACAAAAGGATTTGGCCCTAGATTACCATTATTATGGTCATGACCAAGGTTTGGCACCTTATTTTCGTGAACAGCTTCGCCAGGATGTCACTGCTATTCTGGACACCTTAAAAACAAAAAACGGAGAATCCTTTAATATTTACCGTGACGGCTTGATCATACACACTACTTTAAATTTTAAAATGCAGGAACTGGCAGAGGAAGCCGTGAGTGCCTGTATGGAAAAATTGCAGAAAACCCACGAAAGATCCTATGGAAAAAAAGGGCCCTGGATTACAAATAAACAAATTATAATGGATGCTGTTAAACGCACCGATATTTATAAAAAGCTCAATAAAGAGGGACTTTCAGACGATGAGATTTTAGCCAATTTGAACAAAGAAACCAGTGAAATGGAGCTTTTTAGTTATGATGAGGAAAAAATCGTCAAAGCGAGCACCCTAGATAGTATTTCTCATTACCTGAAATTTTTGAATACCGGGTTTTTAGCATTAGAACCCACTACAGGAGCCGTAAAAGCATGGGTGGGTGGAATAGATTTTGAACATTTTAAATACGATCATGTATCCCAAAGCAAGCGTCAGGTTGGTTCCACCTTTAAACCTTTTGTGTATACTGCTGCCCTGGAAAACGGAATGGAACCCTGCACTTATTTTTCGCCAAATGAAGTTACTTATGAAGGTGGGTGGACCCCATCTAATTCCGGTACATTAAGTGATGATCCATATATAAATTACAATGTAAAAACCGCCCTGAGTCATTCTATTAATACCATCGCGGTAAAAGTATTGATGGAAACAGGTATTGATAAAGTTGTTGATCAGGCTAAAAAAATGGGAATTGAATCCAATTTGCCCAGAGTACCTTCACTTGCACTGGGAACGGCAGAACTTAGTGTAAAGGAACTCGCAAAAGCCTATACAGGTTTTGTGAATAACGGAAAATCCAGTGCGCCATATTATATTACCAAAATTGAAGATGGCAACGGAAATATTTTAGCTAAATTTAAACCGGAAATCTCAAAAACCAGTGTGATTTCAGAGGTTAATCGTCAGGTAATGATAGAGATGATGAAAGCCACCGTAAATGAAGGAACAGCAATCAGGCTACGAAGCTCCTATAAATTACAAAATGATATTGCCGGTAAGACCGGTACCACTCAATCCAATAAGGACGGATGGTTTGTTGGGATAACTCCAAAATTGGTCACCGTAACCTGGGTTGGAGCAGATGATCACCGAATTGGGTTCAGGAATACGGCAATTGGCCAGGGCGCTAATTCAGCATTGCCAATTTTTGCATTGTTTCTGCAGAAATTAAATCAGGAAAATGAATTTAATGGGATCACCCAGGCCCGTTTTAAAACACCTTCTGCTGAAGTTGTTGAAATGATGGATTGTGAGGTAAGTCAACGGGATGGCTTTTTTGAACGTTTATTGACCAGTCCGGAGAAGAAAAAAGGAAATAAACAAAAAGGTAAAAAGAAAAAAGGCTTTTTTAACCGATTATTTGGTAAAAAGGATAAAAATTAAAGTAACTCATCAGTTCATAAAATTTTGAATTCCTAAATTCCTAAAGTGAAGGAGGCCTCAGTTTTACTAAAAAAAAAGGAACTGAATATTTAAATTTTTTCATAGAAACAGCTATTTTTAGTTAAACTTTGCTGTTTTGATCGATATTAGTCCACTTTTATTTTTTCTTTGAACTCAAAGTACTTCAAACCTTAGGCACTTTAATTACAGGTTGGTAATTTGTATCTTTTGTCAAATTTGAAAGGGCTTAAAACCGACTCCGTAAATTTACCAAAAGCCTCACAAATAATGGATAAACGTTTAGAACTTCAATTTCAAGGATTTTTGGCCACTCCTCCACTTTGGTTTAAAAATGATTTATTCAATCTGCCACAATTTAAATTTCCCGAGGCTCCACTGCTTTCAAAAGAAACAATACTGGCAGGAAGTCCATCCCTGCTCACAAATTTTGTGCTTGGGAAACGGGCCGAAAGATTTTTTGACCTCGCACTTACACATACAGACAGATTTCATATAATCGCTCAAAATATCCAAATTCAGCGGGAAAAGATAACTTTGGGTGAAATCGATTTTTTAATTGAAGACACCCTCAAAAACCGGCAATTACATGTAGAATTGGTTTGCAAATTCTATGTATATGATTCGTCTTTTGAGAATGAACTGGAACGCTGGATCGGTCCTAACCGAAAAGATAC
>JBBRGD010000067.1:0-8087 GCA_038241065.1 Flavobacteriales bacterium | reverse complement strand
ATAATCTTGAAAATTTAGATGAACTGTTTTCAGAAAATATCAATGAAATAAACAAACTTTTAGAACCGCTGGATGCTAAATTATGGCCTTCAGCATCACATCCTCTGATGCATCCCGATACAGAAATGAAGTTATGGCTGCACAATTACAGTAAAATTTACTCGCTGTATAACCGCATTTTTGACTGCAGGGGGCACGGTTGGAGCAATGTGCAAAGTATGCACATCAATCTGCCGTTTTTTGACGATGCCGAATTTGAAAAACTGCATGCTGCAATCCGTATTTTATTGCCAATAATTCCCGCTTTGAGCGCAAGCTCACCTATTTTTGAAGGTGAAGCTACAGGCTTTAAAGATGCCCGGCTGAACGTATATAAAACAAATCAGAAAGAAATCCCGGAAATGGTGGGAAAGGTGATCCCCGAGCAGGTTTTTACTAAAAAAGAGTATTACAGGGATATTTTTGAGCCTATCAACAAGGCTATTAAGCCGCACGATGTTGAAAATATTCTGGACCATCATTTCTTAAATTCCCGCGGTGCTATTGCCAGATTTGACAGAAATGCCATTGAGATCAGGGTGATAGATATACAGGAATGCCCCAAAGCCGATATTTCAATCGCGATTTTAGTTATTGAAGTTCTCAAACTTTTGGTAAGTGAAGAATTGGTTTCATGCCAGGATCAAAAATCCTGGCATGAAGATGAATTGTTCGCGATTTTTAACAACGTAATTAAAGACGCCGAAACCACAGTGATCACAGATATGAGCTATCTCAATTTGTTTGATATTGAAGAAGAATGTAGCGCAGGAGAAATATGGGAAAAACTTTATAAAAGGCAACAGGAAAATATTTCAGTTAAACACCAGAAAAGCATTGAATTCCTTTTGAAAAACGGCAGTTTATCAACCCGGATATTAGAGGCAGTTGGAGATGATTTTTCAGAAGAACATCTCAAAGACGTCTATAATAGATTGGGAACCTGTCTTGCCGAAAATAAACTTTTTAAACCATGAAACTGGTGCTCACCTGTGAACACGGTGGCAATAAAATACCGGCAAAATATTTGCCACTGTTTGCGGATGCTCAGGAAGCCCTGAATTCCCATCGGGGTTTGGATCTGGGCGCTCTTGATCTGTTTTATCATCTTTCGAAACTGACTCGTTTCAGCCAATCTAACACAATTAGCAGATTGCTTATTGAAATTAACCGCTCGCCGGGTCATCCAAAATTATTTTCAGAATTTACAACAGACCTTTCTGACAAAGAAAAAATTCAAATAATCGAAACCTTTTATTTCCCTTATCGATATGAGGTTGAAAAAAAGATTTCGGAACTTATTGCCAAAGAGGAGGAGGTACTTCATTTTTCGGTTCACAGTTTTACACCGGTATGGAGAGGAGAATCCAGGAATGTCGATATAGGTTTGCTTTACGATCCTTCAAAATCCCTGGAAAAAAGCTTTTGTAAAAACCTTAAAAAGCAACTTCTACTGCAATCACCTTCTTTAAAAATTCGATATAACTATCCATATTTGGGAATTGCAGATGGGTTTACCACTTATTTGCGAAACAAATTCCCGAAGAAGTATTCCGGAATTGAGTTGGAAGTCAACCAAAAGTTTAGTTCCCAAAACAAAATGGAACCAAGATTAAAAACAGTGATTTATAAAGCAATTGAAATTTGCCTTAAAAATAATAATGGCCCGGGAAATTAATTTCCTCGGGCCTTTAAAAAGTATTCTTTAACTATTTGATTAACCGTGTAAAATATATATTAAACCAAAGTTGCCGATAAAGTGATCTCAGCATTGAGAAGTTTTGAAATCGGACAATTTTTCTTGGCATCAGCCACTATTTCATCAAATTTGGCTTTTTCAATACCTGCAACTTCAGCGGTAAGAATTAAATGGGATTTGGTTACAGTCCCTGCTTCAAGAGTAATTTCACAGGTTGTTTCAAGTTTTCCGGGAGTAAAATTGGCTTTGCTTAAATTTGCAGAAAGCTGCATAGTAAAACATCCTGCATGTGCCGCGCCTACAAGTTCTTCAGGATTCGTACCAATTCCTTCTTCAAAACGTGATGTAAATGAATATTGAGCACTTTTTAGAACCCCGCTTTGTGTACTTAAAGTTCCTTTTCCTTCTTTTAATGTACCGTTCCATACGGCTGTACCTTTTCTTTTCATAATTTTTTATTTTTCTTTTATTTCAAGATGTATAAAGATAGAAATACAAATTTTATTAATAGAAGTTTTATAATAAACTTAACCAATAAAGATTCAGAAAGGGTGGATTTAAGAACAAGGAATGACAATTTTTAATTTTAGAAGTTTTGATAGAAACAGGTTTAAGCAGAGGGACTTTAATATCTTGAAAATTTTTCATAAAAAAAGGCCTCACAGGTTTTAAAACCTGTGAGGCCTGACAAAAAATATCAATAAAGTTATTCTTTTATCTCTGTTTCTTTAATCTCTACAACTTCAAGATCAAAAATAAGGTCTTTTCCGGCTAAAGGATGGTTTCCATCTACTACAATAGATTCCTCTTTAACTTCGGCTATTACCAAATTCATTTCTCTTCCATCCTGAGATTTTGAAACAAGTCCCATTCCAACCTCAGGTTTGATCTCTTCTGGAAGTTCGCTTTTTTGAACCTCTTGAACCAAATCTTCGCGAGAATCACCATAAGCTTCGTCCTTAGGAATATTAATGGTTTTTTTCTCATTTAATTTCATGTCGATAAGGCCTTTTTCAAAACCAGGGATCAATTGACCTTGTCCTAAGGTAAATTCTATTGGATCTTTTCCTTCCGAACTGTCAAAAACCTGTCCGTCTGCCAATTTACCTGTGTAGTGTACTTTTACCGTGTCATTCTCTTTTACTAAACTCATAATATTGTTTTTTCAATTTTAAAAAATACCCTACACAATATTTTTGTGGAAAGCTATTTTCAATTTTTACTTTGTTTTAAAGTATGTGCCAAAACCAAGCCAAAGTCCGGAAAAACAAAGATTGGTACTGCAGATCACTTAAATTCCCGCGAAAAAGCTTTAAAATTCGATATATCACCACTTAATATTAGATAATTCGCAATCTCAAAAGTAAATCCTGAAAAAATTTCAGGCATAAAATTATAATCGGAAAATATGTCAGCCTTAAATTTTATTAAAAGCCACTCGATATTCGAGTTTAGGTTGTTCATTTTATTTTCTCCGTTTAGTGTTCATAATCAGGAGTCTACAATTCTGACAGAATTTTTCCTAATCAAAAAACAAAAATTATTGGGTTATTTTTAATGTAATATGCTTATTTTTTGAGCCTGCTAAATTTTAACCAGATAAAATATATGATTTTATGAATAACAGTAACAAATCTAATTCCCGAACAAAACACTCAATAACTTTTTATTAAACGCGTTAGAATGGGCAACTTAATAAACCTGCTTAAGATGATTCATATAAAAATAGCCCAGGTCTTTTTTATTATAACAATTATTTATTTTTCAGTAGGGATATCCGGTTGCGACTTTTCTTCTAATAAAGCAGAAATTCCATTGGAAGTATGGGATTCTTTAACTGTTTCAGCTTCAGCATATAATTCCGTGAAGTCCCAAACTGGAGCAGGAAATCCCAAAGTAACAGCATGGGGAGACACTTTAAAATCTGGGATAAAGGTGATAGCCGTTTCCCGGGATTTGATTAAAAAAGGCTTGGATTATAACACCCCTGTCCGCATAGATGGCCTGGAAGGTGTTTATTTTGTGAAGGATAAAATGCACCATCGTTGGAAAAATAAAATTGATATTTATATGGGAGAAGATATAAAAAAGGCGAGAAAATGGGGCCGAAAAAAAATAAAAATTTACTATTTGATTCAAAATGACAGCCTTGGGGAAATCCTATAACTTCAAAGCGTATTTTTAATTTAAACCAAGCATCCCAAGGACAATCCATAAGATTATAAAAACAACGATAATTCCAATACAGCCACAACCACCACCTAATTTTTTAGCACCCCATCCAGCCAGAATTGCCCTTAAAATATTTTTCATTTTTTAGTTGTATAATTTCTAGTCAGTAAAAATAAAAAGATTCGAAAAAACAACAAGGGGAATTGGGAAAATTTTAAATAAGAAGGAGGTTTTAAAAATTTATAATTCCTATATTTAAGAATGTTTTTAAAAATGTTTATTTTTTAAAAGAGAATAATTCAATTATATGCAAATCCCTGATATAAAGAATAAAAAATCTGAAGAATATATCATTCAAAAAAAAATAAAAAACCGCTTTGGAGCAACATTGATCGTTATAATTATTATAATTTTAATTACAGCAGTAGCAATGACCGGCGTTTATTTTGATTATTGGTAGAATTAAATTTAATAGGATCAATTTTACTTTTATGAAATTTTAATTTCATTGAGCAATAAGAAGGCCTGATTAATATATTCCTTTTCCAGAAACAAAGCAAAGTAGTTTGAGGTGGAGATCATTTCAAATACTGGAATTCCTTCATAAGCTAAAAGCTTAAAAATGTAAAAATACAAGCCTACTGTCTTGGAACTGTTTTTTGGTAAAGCGATGCTAATACTGGACAATTCACTTTTTACCGAAACCAGAATCTCATTTTTAAAACAATTTGCTACAGTTTCTTCACGATCGGCAGACACTAATATATTGCTTTCCTGGTAATTGCTGGAATAATTGAGGTAAACCCCAAGTTCATCTTTTACAATATTCAACAATTCGGCATGACTTGCAAGGATACTTTTAGAATTTAAATAGGTGTATTCGGTAATTCCGGAGCGCACTAAAATATCCCCCATATCCCTCAAATTGGTGTTTTTTAAAAGATTTTTCTTTGGATTATAGCGGCGCAAAGCCATTATTATAGAACCCGGTTTTACCGGTTTGCGCAATTCTTTTTCCACATCTGGTTGCAGGTGTATAGCCAAAGAACTAAAATTTATGAGATCTTTAGCAAGGGCATCATCCAAAAATGGCTGATGTCGCAACATACTGTGTACACAGGAAGTAATTGTTTTCATTGTTAAATAATATACATTTTGTGCAAATGTATATAAAATTTATCTTCTTTTTTCCAGGTAACTAATCTTTGGCTAATTATGCCGTATAAATTTTCAGGAATTGAAATAGAATAACCAAATTTTATTTAGTATTAATAAAGATTATTCAAATTACCCCCGATCTATCGGGGGACTCAATAAAAAACAATAAATATTTACTTATGAAAGTATTAAAATTTGGAGGTACTTCGGTTGGATCTTCTGAGAGTATAAAAAATGTAAAAAATATTATAAATTCTGTAAGTGGAAAGAAATTAATTGTGCTTTCTGCTATGTCCGGTGTGACTAATGAATTGGTAAAAATTACCGAATATTTTAAATCTGGAAACCTTGCCGATGTCGAAAATGTAATTAAAACTTTAAAAATAAAACATGAGGATTTGGCCGATGCTTTATTCTGCAAACAAGAGGAAAATCTGAAAATAAGATTCCATATATCAAATCTTTTTGATGGCCTAAATGAAATTATTGAAGGAGATTTTTCTGAAAATGCCGAAGCTAAAATAATGACTTTTGGAGAAACTGTGCTCACATATATTTTTTCCGAATTTCTGCAATATTCGGGAATTAAAAACAGCCTGCTGGATGCTAAAAAATTCATGCAGGTATCCAATCTTGAAAATCCGGATACTGAAAAAGTAGGGCGACTTTTTCATCAGTATATAAAAGGGATTGAGGAAAATGAAATTTATATCACCCAGGGATTTGTCAGGATAGATAAATTCAATCGTATCAACACCTTAAAACGAGGTGGGAGTGATTATACAGCTACTATTTTAGGTGCGGCAGTTTATGCTGAGGAAATCCAGATCTGGACAGATATAGATGGTTTTCACAACAACGATCCAAGATATGTAGAGGATACCCATCGGCTTTCTCATCTAACATTTGAGGAGGCTGCCGAATTGGCTTATTTTGGCGCGAAAATATTGCATCCTCAAACCGTTTCCCCGGTAATCGATAAAAATATTCCCATTTACCTTAAAAACACATTTACCCCAGAGGCTCCGGGAACTAAGATATCGTCTGAAGTCACCAGCCGGGGATTAAAAGCTATTTCGGCAAAAGATGGTATTACAGCCATAAAAATCAAATCGAACAGAATGTTGATGGCTCATGGATTTCTGAAAAAATTGTTTGAAGTTTTTGACACGCATGAAACCGCGATCGATATGATCACAACTTCCGAAATTGCCATTTCGCTTACCATTGATGACACTAAAAACCTGGATGCGATTTTAGAAAATTTGAAAGCTTACGGCGAAATAACCGTGGAAATGGAACATAGCATTATTTGCGTGGTGGGAGAGGGGTTAATAGATGATAAAAACACTCCGCGATTGTTTGAGGTCTTAATCGATATCCCAGTACGTATGATTTCCTATGGCGGAAGTATCAATAATGTTTCACTTTTAGTGGCCACCGAAAACAAAATAGCAACCTTAAAGGCTTTGCATGAAAAATTGTTTTCACGGGTTTCAGAACCTGCGGCGGTTAATTAAAATGGGATATTGTCATCCTATTTACAAACATAGGATGTCAAACTAAACGGTTAAACAAATCAACGATTAAACGATTAAACGAATATGAATGTGTAATTGTTTAACCGTTTAACTGTTGAATTGTGGTGTATCGTAGGGATTCTTCCTCGCCCAAAAGCTCGTTCAGAATGACAAAAACGGGGGATTGCTCGTTTAGAATGACAAACTACACGATTAAACAATTCAACGATTAAACAAATCAACCTTAAAAAATGGCTCGTTCAGAATGACAAAACAGTATTGATTTTATTTTTCTGAATTTTTTAATTGCAATAGTTCATTTTTTATTTCGATATATTTCGATAAAAAATACGTACTTTTTGTCCGGTGATGCATTAGCATGGCACCTATAAAATTATTTTGGCGGTGAATTTTCAATTCCTTCTTCAAAAATTTGATCCTGGAATGAAGTATCTTATGAAAATAAGATTTTGAATATCGGGAGTTGATAATGTTAAACCCGTTTTTTTGAGCCCGCTTCCATTTTATTTCAGAAGTATATAGACTTACCGCGGCATCCGCAATGTCTTCCGGAGTATTTTTAATAGAACCGTTCCAGCACAAATTTCCGTGCATTCCTTCAGCCCCAATATTGGTTGTTACCGTTGGGGTTCCACATTGCATAGCTTCTATTAATTTTCCTTTTAGACCTGCCCCAAACCGCAAAGGAGCCAGGCTTATTTTTGCGTTTTTTACTGCTTCCGAGGCGCTTTTTGCCAAACCTTTAATTAAAAAATTTTCTTTTGGCGAATGTAACTGGGTGATCTTTGCTGTAGAATAGGCGCCGTAAATATGCATTTGTGCCTTCGGTAATTGTTTTTGAATGAAAGGCCAAATCTCCTGTTTTAAATAGAGGACAGCATCTACATTAGGCGGATGTCTGAAATTTCCGATACTGATAAAATGTTGTCTGTCTTCAAAACTCGGTAGCTGCATGACCGTATCAGTGGTAATTGGGTTTAGAAGAAATGGCAGATAAAGCAACAAATTTTGAGGAATATTAAAATGTTCTTCCAGCAACTCCATTTCCGATTCTGAAATAATAAGACTGAGATCACATCTGTAAATACTGGCAATTTCCCGCTTTGCCAATTCGGATTCTTTTAGTAAAACACCATTGAGATTCTTATTTTTGAAGGTATTTTCCCTGAAATTTCTCAGAAAATGAAGATCTTCCGTATCCAAAATTTTAAGGGCATCGGGACAAATGTTACTAACTCTCCAGCCAAATTGCTCTTCTATCATAAACCTGTCAAAAACCACTATTTCAGGTTGAAGGTTTTGAATAAAATCATCAAAACTTGAATTGTTCAATTCGATCTTTACCGTTTTAATCCCCAGTATTTTTAGATCTTCTATATGAATATTTTCTGATGCTGTTGTTGCAAAGCTTACCGAATAACCTTCAGACTGAAAGAAATCCAATAGCTGGATCATCCGCGTTCCTGCTGCCGAGGAAT
>JBBRGD010000066.1:0-8105 GCA_038241065.1 Flavobacteriales bacterium | reverse complement strand
AATAATATAGGCGCCTGTTGCGGTTCCGGTAGAAGAATAATTCATGACATTTGGATACTTCCAATTAACATCTCCGGTATTATTAATAACTAATACTTGTTCGTTTTTACCTCTGGTTGCAGGTAAAATATATTCTTCTGCAGGGCTAAGTCCAATTCCAAGCCTGCCTGCAAAATATCCTGCAAAAACCTTTGCACTGCTGTTACCTTCCGCTTTACTGTATAATCCATAGATAGTTCCCAGACTTGTTGGGCTTCCAATAATAGAATAAACACCGTAATTATCACTTTTAGCTCCGAAAGTATTTCCTACTCGATTATAAATTCCATAAATGTCATTGGTACCAGTGATTTGATAGGTTTCATTGAAAATCCCATAATGAATTCCAATACCAATCCCACCAACATTATTTTTTATGCCGTATTTATTCCCATTGGTTGCACTGCGGTTGTCGCTAATTATTCCGTAAGTTGTCAAATTATCGGTTGCAGGATTGTTATTGTCTACCTCAAGTCCTTTTTTAATTGCGATATCTGTCTGAGAATTTAAGGCAATTTGAAGTTTAGCGGTAATAACTTCTGTTCCAATCCCAATATTGCCAGTTCTGTACATATTATCAGAAATATTGTTAGGATTTATGCTGGTTCCGGGTTTGTAAAAATTTCCGAAACTATTGCCGCTAATTGTTTCCCATTTAGCTTCGGAAGCATTCCAAAAGTAGAATCCTGTTGGGTTTTGGCCAGTTGCTTTTGATAAATAAACCATCATCGCATGCTGATTTAAACCAGGGTTCACTGAAGGGAATTTTTCTATACGTGGAATTAATATCCCATCGATCACTGTAGGATTTGCAGGAGAGCTTGACACGATATCCAATTGAGCCTGCGGACTCGAAGTGCCAATTCCCACTTGTGAATAAGCGAAAAAACCAAGTAGGAATACTACTGAAAATACATGATATCTCATTTGCGACAGGTTTCATTACTGTCACAGCATTTCGGGAATAATAGAAAAAGGTATCTTAAATATAAGAATTTATTTATTTGATTATTAGGGATTTAGTATAATATTTAACATTTAAAAAAAATAATGTTTTAAAATCTAATTTTTAAGTGCCTTGGTTTTATCCTGCAGCATTTTTATTTCATCGCGCAACCTGGCGGCTGACATAAAATCCAGGTCTTTGGCAGCGGTTTCCATTTCTTTTCGTTTTTCCCTAATTCGTTTTTCCAGTTGGGCTTTATTGAAATATGCTGTCTCTTTTTCTGCAGCTTTTAGTGTGGGGGCAGATTCGATTTCATAGGGATCGAGTTTCTTTCTCACAAGTGCACTGTCAAGAGATTTATTAATAGCAGAAGGGGTAATGTTGTGTTTTGTATTGTAGGCAATTTGCTTTTCCCGCCGGTAATTGGTCTCATCAATTGTCAATTGCATAGAGTTGGTAATTTTATCGGCATATAGAATTGCCCTTCCTTCTAAGTGTCTGGCGGCACGTCCAATGGTTTGGGTAAGCGAACGGTGGCTGCGCAGGAATCCTTCCTTATCGGCATCCAAGATCGCTACCAGGGAGACTTCAGGCAGATCCAAACCTTCCCTCAAAAGGTTTACACCAATGAGTACATCAAAAAGGCCTCTTCTGAGATCATTCATAATTTCTACCCGCTCCAGAGTATCCACATCAGAATGAATATAACGGCACCGCACATTAATACGGGTAAGATATTTTGTGAGTTCCTCTGCCATTCTCTTGGTAAGGGTAGTCACCAAAACGCGCTGATCTTTTTCTGCCCGTAGGTGAATCTCCTCAATTAAATCGTCAATTTGGTTCAAACTGGGGCGCACTTCAATAACAGGATCCAGTAACCCGGTAGGACGGATCAATTGTTCCACAATAATACCTTCAGATTTTTGTAACTCATAATCGGCAGGGGTGGCACTCGCATAAATTACCTGATTTTGAAGAGATTCAAATTCCTCAAATTTCAACGGACGGTTATCCATAGCAGCGGGCAGCCGGAAACCGTATTCCACCAAAGTTTCTTTTCTCGATCTGTCGCCGCCGTACATGGCATGAACCTGGGATATGGTTACGTGACTTTCGTCTACCACCATTAAAAAATCATCGGGGAAATAATCCAACAGGCAAAACGGCCTTGTTCCTGGTGATCTTCCGTCCAGATATCGGGAATAATTTTCAATTCCGGAGCAATAACCGAGTTCGCGGATCATTTCCAAATCGAAATTGGTGCGTTCTTCCAGTCTTTTTGCTTCCAGATGTTTGCCAATTTCTTTAAAATAATCGACTTGTTTTACCAAATCGTCCTGAATTTCCCTGATCGCCCCTTGAAGAACATCGGGGGATGTCACAAACATATTCGCAGGGTAAATGGTCAATTGATCGTATTTTTCTATAATCTCATTGGTCAAAGGATCAAAGGCTTCAATCTCTTCGATCTCATCTCCAAAAAAGTGAATTCTGAAGGCATTATCTGCATAACTCGGGAATAGATCCAATGTGTCCCCTTTAATTCTGAAGTTCCCCCGGTTGAAATCGGCTTCGGTCCTGGAGTACAAACTTTGAACCAACTGATGTAACAATTTGGTTCTGGAGATATTCATATCTTTTTCAATGGAGATCACGTTCTTCTTGAATTCCACTGGGTTTCCAATTCCATATAAACAGGAAACCGAAGCAACTACAAGAATATCCCGTCTTCCACTCAATAAGGAAGAAGTCGTGCTCAACCTAAGTTTTTCTAACTCTTCATTTCTGGAAAGATCTTTTTCAATATACGTTCCGGAGGAAGGTATAAATGCTTCCGGCTGATAATAATCGTAGTAACTCACAAAATATTCCACCGCATTATCCGGAAAAAAAGATTTGAATTCCGAATAGAGTTGAGCGGCCAGGGTTTTGTTATGGCAAAGAATAAGCGTTGGGCGCTGAATTTCTTCAATAACATTGGCCATTGTAAAAGTCTTTCCTGAGCCGGTAACTCCCAGTAAGGTTTGGTATTGGTCGTTTTTTTCGATCCCGGACACCAACTGGCTTATCGCTTGAGGTTGATCCCCGGTAGGTTTAAAATCTGATCTTATTGTAAATTTCATTCAGTAGGTTCTCTTAACATTTCGAAATTATGCAAATATAATGCCTATTCAAATGGGTTAAAAGGGATTGTTATCTTTTTAAGGAGAAGTGGCCTTTAAACTCCCTTCCGTTTTCCAAGACCACATTAAACCAGTAGTCGTCCCCGGGCATATCTCTATTGTTAAATGTGCCGTCCCAGCCGTTGCCATTAGGAGCATCTCATACTAAAATAATTCCTACTAAGGTACTATAAATCCCGATTTTTTAATAAGGTGTAAGATAAAAACACAAATACGAAAGTCCATGCAATTACTATTAGTAGTTGATACCAATGCACACTGTAATCTTTGTCCAATTCCGATCCAATTTGGGTTGCAGCGGTTTGTATCACAGTTAAACGTGAAAAAGGCTCTATCACTAAATTGCTCATCGACGAAAGTGGGAAGAACTGTACAATTTTATCTGCCATATTGCTTTCCCTGAAGATCCCCCATGAAAGTATTCCATTGGCAATATTTTCCAATATCCACCAGATAAACAGGAAGCCTAATGCAAATGCCGATCTTTTGATCAAAATTCCCAGGAACATACAGAAGGCGAAAAATCCGGTGATTTTTACGAAATAAGCCAGTAAATACTCCATATCTGAAAACACGATGGAAAGCTCGGTATAATCAGAAAATAAATAGCCTAAAGCCAGTGAAACTATAAATAGGAACAAGGTAGAGATCAGGGAAAAAAGCAAAATTGTAAAGAATTTAGAGAGCACAAATTCTTTTTTGCTCATTCCGTCTATCAAATTTTGTTTTAAAGTCCTGTTGCTGTATTCGTTGGACATCATTGAAACGATCACGATTGCCAGAAAAAGCTTTAAGAGCGCGGCGATGTAACTGTTGAAATGCCATATAAAAGGGAAGTTAAAAATTCCCTGGTCGGCCAACCTGAAATGAACACTTCCCAAATCAAATTCGATAGAGGCAAACAAGGCAATAAAGGTTATGAGTATAAAATAGGTGAGTGTCAGTATTTTTGCAGAACGACTATACCTTAATTTATGAAGTTCTATATCCAGTAATCTTAACATTAATTTGAAGTTTGATTGATTAATTGCAAAAATTGTTCTTCCAGGCTTTCTTTTCGTTTTACCAAATGAGACAATACCACGCCTTTTTCCAAAAGATAGGAATTCAAGCTATCTGCATCTGTTGGTTCACTTAAAAATGCGGTGACTAGGCCTTCGGAAATACTTATTTTTCCAATTGACGGGTGATCGCTTAACAAGCTCCGGAGCTTTTCCAGATCAGAAGATTTCAGTTCAAAAAAGCCGTAGTTCGCATTCATTTCATCTACCCGGCCGCTGTATAATTTTACGCCTTTCCTAATAATTACAACGTGGGAGCACACTTTTTCCACTTCATCCAGCAAATGCGAAGCCAATAAAATTGTGGTGCCCGTGGTTGCAATTTGTCTTATTATTTCCCGGATTTGGTGAATTCCCTGCGGATCCAATCCATTGGTGGGTTCGTCCAGAATTAAAATTTCGGGATCGTTTAGTAGGGCAGAGGCAATCGCAAGGCGTTGTTTCATTCCGAGAGAAAAGGTGCTGAATTTGCTGTCTTTTCTGTCCAATAAACCGACGATTTCCAGTTTTTCTGAAATTTTTTCAGGCTCGACACCTTTGATCTTACACACCAGTGCCAGGTTTTGAACCGCTGTCATATATGGGTAAAAATTGGGATGTTCAATAATTGCACCCACCTTCTTTAATGCATTGTGGGTAGAAATTGAACCGTCGAACCATTGAAAATCACCACTGCTGGGATTTACAACATTCAATACCATTCCAAGGGTAGTGGATTTTCCGCTGCCGTTTGGACCTAAAATTCCGTAAACATTGCCTTTTTTTATAGTAAAAGAGAGTTGATCTACGGCTGTAAGGGATCCAAATTTTTTAGTGAGTTTGTTTAAAGTGAGAATTGTCTCCAAATTAATTACTGTTTTTACATGGGACGTTGAAGTTAACATTTTGTTACATGATAAATGAAGCGAAAACTGTATTTTTGCAAAAATCCCTGTATGCAAGACAATTTAATGTCCCGTAAAAAACCTTCTTTTCCGATAAGTCAGCGGTTTAATACCTATTTAGCCCGATACAACCGGAATTCCAAGATCCCCGTTTTTTATGATGACTTGTTGCGGTTTTCCGGATCCATCGTTGTGTACGACAAGCATGAAGAGGATACTTTATGGGTACGTTGTTATTATTCAGATTCAGAACGTACCGAGTTAGATGAATCCCTAAAGCATATTTATACTATCCTCCATTCCGATGGAAATGTAGATTCACTGGAATTTTTAAATGTGGATGCAATTGATTACTGCACCTTTGGTAATTCAAAACCTTTTCGCATCCGTGTTCGAAATATTTTGAATGATGTTACTACTTATTTCTATGTTAAAATTGCCGATGCCTCCCGAATTTATGGCCTTGAGATCGAACATATACTTTCCCCACACCGGATCAATTTTTTGGTGTACAAGGACACTTTAATTGAAGAACATATAGCCGGAATTCCCGGCGATGTATTTATAGAAGAAGAACTGCCCAATTGTGATGAGCATGCAAAAACCCAGATCGCAAAACAGTTTGTAAAGTTTAATGAACGTTGTATGTTGCGTTTGTTAGGTGATATGCGCTCTTATAATTATGTGGTAATTCCCGTCCACGATTTTGACCGGGTGAATTATACTATCAGGGCAATAGATTTTGACCAGCAATCCTACGAAGGAAATTTAAAGGTCTACCGTCCTCAATTCTTTAAAGAAAATTTTAAAATGGTGCAGTTGGTTTCCGAAAAACTGCAAATTAATTCCATTGAACAATACCGGAAAGAAGAGCGTTCCATCTTGGCGAAAAGAATGATAAACGCGAGGGGCAGGTTTAAGGAATTGATCAAATGCATGATCAATGACCATGTTTCAAGCCCAGAAAATGTACGTGCATTGAGAAAAGACCTTTGTATTTTTACAAATGATATGAGATTTAAAAGAGCCCGTACTATGGGGCAGATCCTTCGAACTGCACTTGAATTTGTGCAACGAAATTATGAAGATGTCAATACAAAGTTTCAGGAGTGATGCGTTCATTCCTTCTTTGTTGAAATAAAACTAAAATTTTTTCAGCCGGATTTTGGTTAATAGCTTTAAACCTAAATCAATCTTCCGATAGAAAATATCAACTTTTCCAAAGTTATAAACCATGGAAAAGCAAGAGATACAAGCTGAATATTAATAATTAGTTCTTTTCTTCTTTATTGAAATATACCAGGTAATAATACATTTGTTTTTCTTCATCCCAGCCTTTTTCTATGAATTTTTCGGCAGATTCCGGATTGATAAAGTCCAGTTTGATCTGAATATTGGTATCCAGGTTGATGGTGTTTTTTATCGATTTTCGTGCAGCGGTAACCGCTGTATTCGCAATAGGAAATTCAGTTAGATCCTCAATTTTGTATTTTGGGGCTTTTTCCGCTTTGTAATTCCTGAATTCCGGGATCAAATCAGGATTGTCTATTACTGAATTCAGGAAGTTGGTTTCTTCAAATGAGTCGTTTTTCGCAAAGTAATCCACACTTCGGTTCATAAACATCACTTCTTCTTTCTTATCTTCCGCAGGGAAAACAACATCTTTTGCGAAGTTCTGACAGAATTTTAGATATTTTTTGGTGTAAAAATTATTGTCAGCGAGCACATCTACGCCTAAAAAGTTTTCAAGCCAGTATTTTGTATCGTATTTATTGGAATCTACAGATAGGATCTTATAGCCTTCTTCCCTGTTTTTATTGAAAATTAATGCTCCCTTGTCAAGTTTATTAATATTAATCCCTTGCTGAACGATCATCTCCAGAATGCTGCCTTTTTCCTGAAACTGCAGAAAATCATTTTTTAATTCAGATTTAAAGATCCCAATTGCTGAAACTTTTTCATTGTCCAGCAACATATTATCGAAATACACCACATAGACTTCCCCGTTTTTTATATGCGGATGTTTGGATTGTTCAAACAAAAGGGTAGTGATCTTTTTGGAAACTTCATGTATAGTATCCGGGTTGTCGAATATTTGATTTGAAAGATTAAAAAGTTCGTTAAATTCTAAATCTGTTTCGTTGAAAAACTGATAATAATTCTCTTCCTTTTCCCTGAATGCTTTTAAAAAATACTCTTTGATAAGCGGTGTTATTTCATCATTAAGTTCAAAAGGTTCTGCCGATAAAAAAATGTTTTCGTTTCGGCTTTTGTTCCCAACCCTGTGAATGGAAAGGGATTCAATCTGGGCATTATATAAGTTGATCATCTATTGACTATTGATTAATGACTATTGATTATTGAGTACTTAGTATTGACTATTGACAATTGAGTATTGATTATTGAGTACTTAGTATTGACTATTGATTATTGAGAAAAAAAGTTAAAATCTAATCGTAAACTATAGTTGATGAACTGAAAACTTTAAACGCTAAACACTGAACAATAAACCCTAAACGTTAAACGCTGAACAGAGAACGTCGAACAGAAAATTTAATTCCAAATATCATCATAGGACTGCTCGTCGTAATCGTCAAGATCAAAATCTGTATCAAGATCATCCTCAAATTCATCCTTTTCTGCAATGAATTCCTTATCCGGAGCTTCAAGTGGGATTTGTCCGTGAACAAACATCAAATTTGGGTAATCGCGTCCTTCTTCTATTTCGGCGATTTCAGCTAATTCTATTAGGAAGGTCCACAAATTAAGAAAATCGTAAACATAAATAAGTTTGGTTTGAGATTCTGAAACGATACTGTCTAGGGTAGTTTCATTCATCAACCTTACAGATTCCTCTCCTTCGCTTAGATCGTATTGCGAGATTTCCTCCCCCTGGTTCCAGTCCTCATCACTTAGATAAAAGGAGGCCATTTCGCTTCCATCAAAACCAAAGGCATTGTCAATGGTGTTATGGAAATCTTGTAAAGTGCTT
>JBBRGD010000065.1:0-8146 GCA_038241065.1 Flavobacteriales bacterium | reverse complement strand
TGGGTTTTATATGGCTCTTCTGGAAAATAAGAAATAGAGATCAACCGAAACTTTTAAAGATGCATTTTGATATTTATAATATCAAAATGCATCTTTTTTGTTTCCTGAAATTTTGATGGAATAAATTTATTTCTCTTTTGGTTTGATCAATCTCTAATTTCATCTGAAATATTCAGCCTTTCTTAACTATCAAATTTATAGTAGATGAAACCCATAACATTTTCACTACGCCGAACCCGCACTCACAGTAGGGATTCTTCCTCGCACAAAAGCTCGTTCAGAATGACAAAAACTCTCTGGGTATGTCATTTTGAACGCATTGAAGAATCCCGCGCACTCATGGGACGAATCATAAATGAAACATCCATAACTAATAAGTTTGTCACACAAAGAAATTATTATAGAGATCTCCCCATACCCCCAAAAAACTTCCCATAAACCTATCATAAAACCTCACAGTTTGGTATCCTGAATTTTATGTTTTAAACCTTATAATTTAAGCGTAAAAAACTTAAATTTGATTTTTCTCAAACAACCCTAAACAACGTAGAATGATAATTTTCTTCGGAACAAAAACCACCACGGTTTACGCAGTTGAAACCCACTCGGCATTATCAGCCCTGAACATTACTAAATTAAACTGGCTTTTTGGCGACGCACAACAACTCAACAAATCTGCCTTGGCAGATTTTTTTGTTGGTCCGCGTGCAGCTATGGTTTCTCCATGGAGTACAAATGCTGTGGAAATTACCCAAACTATGGGAATAAAAGGAATCCTGCGTATTGAGGAATTCCTGAAAGTGGATTCAAATTTCACCAAATTTGACCCGATGCTCTCCCAGAAGTACAACGGCCTGGATCAAGAAATTTTCACGGTAAATACTAAACCGGCTCCCGTTTTGGAAGTTGAAGATATTGCAGCCTACAACCAACAGGAAGGCTTATCCCTAAATTCCGAAGAAATCGAATACCTGGAAAACCTCTCCAAAAAACTGGAAAGGCCATTAACCGACTCGGAGGTATTTGGTTTTTCACAGGTAAATTCAGAGCATTGCCGTCATAAAATTTTTAACGGGGTTTTTGTTATAGACGGAAAAGAAAAACCAGCCTCACTTTTTAAACTCATCAGGAAAACTTCAGAAGTAAACCGGAACGAAATAGTTTCAGCATATAAAGATAACGTGGCTTTTGTAAAAGGCCCAAGAGTGCAACAATTCGCGCCAAAATCGGCCGATGTTCCGGATTATTACCAGAATACAGACTTCGATTCCGTGATCTCCATAAAAGCCGAAACCCACAACTTTCCCACCACGGTTGAACCTTTTAACGGAGCGGCTACCGGAAGCGGTGGGGAAATTCGAGACAGACTTGCCGGAGGAAAAGGTTCGTTGCCATTGGCCGGAACCGCAGTCTATATGACTTCCTACTCAAGATTGGACAAAAACAGGCCCTGGGAAAACCGACTTGCCGAGCGCAACTGGCTCTACCAAAGTCCTGTGGATATTTTGATAAAAGCCTCTAACGGAGCTTCCGATTTTGGAAATAAATTTGGCCAGCCCTTAATCACCGGATCTGTTTTGACCTTTGAATTATCAGAAAAAAATCGAATTTTAGGTTACGACAAGGTGATTATGCAGGCCGGCGGAATAGGATATGGAAAAGCCGATCAGGCCATAAAAGAAATTCCTAAAAAAGGGGATAAAATAGTGGTTTTGGGTGGCGATAATTATAGAATTGGAATGGGCGGTGCCGCGGTTTCTTCGGCTGATACTGGGGAATTCAACAGTGGGATAGAGTTAAATGCAGTGCAACGCGCAAATCCCGAAATGCAAAAACGCGCTTCCAACACCATTCGCGGAATGGTGGAAAGCGACCACAACCCGATTGTTTCTATTCACGATCACGGCGCCGGCGGACACTTAAATTGCCTGAGCGAATTGGTGGAAGATACCGGAGGATTTATCGACCTGGATACACTTCCTGTTGGCGATCCCACGCTTTCTGCAAAGGAGATCATAGGGAACGAATCCCAGGAACGCATGGGGCTTATTATTGCCGAAAGAGATATGGATATCCTGAAACGTGTGTCAGACAGGGAGAGAACCCCAATGTACAGTGTTGGCAAGGTAACCGATGACCGGAATTTTGTTTTCCAGCGCAAGAGCAACGGTGAAAAACCTATGGCGCTGCCTTTGGAAGATATGTTCGGGAGTTCTCCCAAAACGGTGATGACAGATAAAACGGTCGATAGAACTTACGAAGAAATTTATTACACACAAGATAAAATACAGGATTACCTAAAGCAAGTACTTCAACTAGAAGCCGTTTCCTGTAAAGACTGGCTTACCAATAAAGTAGACCGCTGTGTTAGCGGACGCGTCGCCAAGCAGCAAACAGCGGGTCCGTTGCAATTACCGCTAAACAACTGTGGGGTAATGGCGCTGGATTACAAAGGGAAAAACGGCGTGGCAACCTCCCTTGGCCACTCCCCTATTTCGGCCTTGATTGATCCGGTTGCCGGGTCAAGAAATTCCATTGGGGAAGCTTTGTCCAATATTATTTGGGCACCGCTTGAAAAAGGAATGAAATCTATTTCGCTTTCAGCAAATTGGATGTGGCCTTGCAATAACGAAGGGGAAGATGCCCGTTTATATGAGGCGGTGCAAGGAGTTTCAGATTTTGCGATCGAATTGGGAATCAATGTTCCCACCGGAAAGGATTCGCTTTCTATGAAGCAAAAGTATAAAGATGGGGAA
The DNA here is from genome assembly GCA_038241065.1 of Flavobacteriales bacterium. GTDB lineage: Bacteria > Bacteroidota > Bacteroidia > Flavobacteriales > Flavobacteriaceae > Gillisia. The sequence goes on along the minus strand of JBBRGD010000065.1, from coordinate 5,390 downwards.
GTTTTGGCCCCGGGAACCGTGATTATTTCTGCTGCCGGACATTGCAGCGATATCACCAAAGTTGTGGAGCCCGTTCTCCAGCGGGAAGGAGAAATTTATTACATCAACCTGTCACAGGATTTGTTTAAGTTGGGCGGTTCTTCTTTCGCTCAAATTCGCAATAAAATAGGAAGTGAAACTCCCACAATTCAAAATGCAGAACAATTTATAAAAACATTCAATACCATCCAGAGCCTGATCAAAAAAGATCTGATCCTTGCAGGACATGATGTGGCTTCTGGTGGATTGATTACCACTTTGTTGGAAATGTGTTTTGCCGATAATAATTTATCCGCAAATCTGGACCTTTCGGCATTAAATGAAAATGATTCGGTAAAGCTTTTATTCAATGAAAACTGCGGAATTGTTTTTCAGGCGCAGGATGCTTCAGTAGAAAAACTTTTAGCTGAAAATAACATCGAGTTCTTTAAAATTGGAACTCCGGCTGAAGGAAACATCTTCAGAATAAAGAATGGCGACCACAACTTCAAATTTGATATTGCCGCTTTGCGCGATGTTTGGTATAAAACCTCCTTCCTACTGGACCAAAAACAAAGCGGGATAGATATGGCTACCCAACGCTACTCCAATTATAAAAATCAGCCTTTAAAATATGTTTTTCCGAAGAATTTTGACGGAAAACTACCTGAATTGGACCATTCAAAACCACGAATAAAAGCGGCTATAATCCGTGAAAAAGGCTCCAACAGTGAACGTGAAATGGCTCGCGCGATGTATTTGGCCGGATTTGATGTTAAGGACGTTCACATGACCGATTTAATAAGTGGCCGTGAAACATTGGAAGACATCAAATTTATAGCTGCCGTAGGCGGATTCTCTAATTCAGATGTTCTTGGAAGTGCCAAAGGATGGGCCGGTGCATTCTTATATAATGAAAAAGCAAAAACGGCTTTAGATAATTTCTTTAAAAGGGATGATACGCTTTCCCTTGGTGCCTGTAATGGTTGCCAGTTGTTCATAGAGTTGGGATTGATAAATCCCGACCATGTTCAAAAACCAAAAATGCTGCACAACAAATCCCACAAATTTGAGTGTAATTTTACTTCAGTTAAAATTCAAAAAAATAATTCGGTAATGCTTTCCAGTTTGGAAGGCAGTACACTTGGAATTTGGGCCGCACACGGGGAAGGGAAATTCAGTTTTCCTTTTGAAGAAGAAAAATACAATATCGTTGCAAAATACGGGTATACAGGATACCCTGCCAACCCCAATGGATCTCATTACAACACCGCAATGTTAACCGATACAACCGGAAGACATTTAGTGACTATGCCACATTTTGAGCGTTCCACCTTTCAATGGAACTGGGCACATTATCCAAAAGGAAGAAAAGATGAAGTTTCGCCCTGGGTACAGGCTTTTGTAAATGCCAGAAAATGGCTGGCGCACAAAGAAAATGATTGATCAGGAGATGTCAGGAAAAAAGAGAAGAGATAATTTTGTTTGAACCAAGAGACAAGAACCAAGACAAAAGAAAATAGAGAAGAGAAAATGGACAAATCACAAATCCTGATTGGACAGACACCAATTTTGATGATGAAATATTAAAACATTCGTGCATTCGTGGCTAATTTTAATCCCGATGGATCCCAAATTAATCAATCCCAACTTTGCGGTTAAAGAAAGGACGTTTATAATATTTTCAAAACAAAACCTTAATTTAAAATTGAATTTTTCTGTTTTTGCAAGTAGATGTCAAATTATTTTATTCTTTTAATTCCAGGTACATCAGACTTCAGGCACTTTAAGTATTGATAGGTTTCTTAAAATAACAGAATTATAAAAGTAGAGATATGAAAATATTCCTGCTTTTTTTTATAAAATATAATTGGAATACCTTTAAAATTGCTATTTTGCGGGGAATATCCTATTAATATAAACTAATGATTGAAATAAAACGACTTTTCGATTTCCCATATTATCAACTGGAAAATTTTCCTTTGGAAAAAGCCTTGGGTACCAAATACAATGGATCCTGGGAGACAATTTCCACCCAACAATATATAGATAAAGCCAATGCGATAAGCCGTGGATTGCTGCGTTTGGGGATTCAACCCAATGATAAAATTGCAGTGATTTCCACGTCAAATCGCACCGAGTGGAATATTCTGGATATCGGCGTTTTACAGTTAGGCGCCCAAAATGTGCCAATCTATCCAACTATTACTAAGGAAGATTATGAATATGTATTGAATCACAGCGAAGCTACTTATTGTTTTGTTTCAGATAAAGAAGTTTTAGAAAAGCTAAATTCCATTAAGCACAATACAAAACTGAAAGAGGTTTATAGTTTTGATGAAATAGAAGGCTGTAAAAACTGGAAGGAACTCCTTGACCTTGGAGAAGATAAAAGCAACCAGGATGAGGTTGAAAAACTGAAAGATTCGGTTAAATCTGAAGATCTGGCCACTTTAATTTATACTTCGGGAACTACCGGAAGACCAAAAGGGGTAATGCTTTCACATAACAATATTGTGAGCGATGTAATGGGAAGTGCGCCAAGGGTTCCATTTGAAACCGGAACTTATGTTGCCTTAAGCTTTTTACCTGTATGTCATATTTTTGAGAGAATGATCCTGTACCTGTACCAATATTACAGTGTTTCAATTTATTTTGCTGAATCTATTGAGAAAATAAGCGATAATTTAAAAGAAGTTAAACCTCATGTAATTACGGCCGTTCCAAGGTTATTGGAAAAAGTGTACGATAAGATCATCGCTAAAGGAACAGCTTTAGGCGGGATCAAACAAAAACTTTTTTACTGGGCTGTGGAACTTGGTTTGGAATATGAACCTTATGGCGCAAACGGATGGTGGTATGAGACAAAACTAGGCCTGGCTAGAAAACTTATTTTCTCGAAATGGAAAGAAGGTTTAGGAGGTAATATAGAATTGATAGTTTCCGGAAGCGCCGCTTTGCAACCCAGATTGACCAGAGTTTTTGCCGCTGCAGAAATTCCAGTGATGGAAGGTTACGGTCTTACAGAAACTTCTCCGGTAATTGCTGTAACTGACCTGAGCAATCGCGGATTTAAAGTGGGAACGGTAGGAAAAGTAATTGACAACGTTGAAGTTTTAATTGCCGAAGATGGAGAGATCCTTACAAAAGGACCTAATTTGATGATAGGTTATTACAAGGAACCCGAAAAAACCCGCGAAGCAATAGATGAAAATGGATATTTCCATACAGGGGACATCGGAGAAATTGACAGTGAAGGTTTCCTAAAAATTACCGACAGAAAAAAGGAAATGTTCAAAACCTCCGGCGGAAAATACGTCGCTCCACAGATCATTGAGAATACAATGAAACAATCGCGATTTATTGAACAGATCATGGTGATTGGAGATGGGGAAAGGATGCCCGCTGCTTTTATTCAGCCTAATTTTGAATTTGTTCAGGAATGGGCTAAACGCAAAAGTATAGATATTGGTGATACTAATGAGGAGATGATCAAAAAACCTGAGGTTATTAATCGTATCCAGGAAGAAGTCGATTTTTATAACGAAAAGTTCGGAAACTGGGAAAAAGTGAAAAAATTCGAATTGACTCCAGAGGTATGGAGTATTGAAGGTGATCAGCTCACTCCTACTATGAAACTTAAACGGCGAAATATCAAAGAAAGATATAAAATTTTGTATAACAAGATTTACGGACATTAGAATTCAGCATCTCAAACATTAAGAATTTGTTAAACTCCTCAACTTTGGGGAGTTTTTTTATGCTTTCTAATTAAATTTAAGGGATTTACCTCTAGGCAGGAAAATTTATGTCAATTTATTATGCGTGCATAACATATTTTTCCTAACTTTGAAATTAGCCACTTTAATTATGAAGGAAAAAACCATCGATTATGTATTACGAGCCACCTGGATGGCGGTATCAAAAATGTATAATGAAGAAGGTGGAAAGGCTGGAAGTACGATGGCTACAGGATTTACCCTTTTAAGTATAGATCCCGAAAAAGGAACCCCCTCTACTTCGTTGGGTCCAAAAATGGGAATGGAAGCCACCAGCCTTTCGCGTATCTTAAAATCAATGGAAGAAAAAGGACTTATCATAAGAAAGAAGAATCCACTTGACGGAAGAAGTGTATTGCTTTTCCTCACCGATTATGGCCAGGAAATGCGGGAGTATTCCAAAAAGGTTGTACTCAGATTTGATGAAGCGGTGAAAGAAGCAGTTCCGGAAGAAGATCTGAATAAATTTATAGAAGTAGCAGAAACCATTATGGAACTTATTTCAAGCAAAAAGATCTATACAGAGGAGATAAAATAAAAATAGTTTGCACAATAAACCACTCAGGTTTTTTTATCATCTGAGAGGTTTTTATAAATACATAAATATGAAAAGAAGAATCAATAAAGTTGCAATAATTGGCTCCGGGATTATGGGAAGCGGGATTGCCTGCCATTTTGCCAATATTGGCGTGGAGGTACTTTTGCTGGACATTGTCCCAAGGGAACTCAATGAACAGGAAAAGAAAAAAGGATTAACCCTTGAAGATAAACCGGTGCGTAACCGGCTGGTAAATGATGCACTTCAGGCTTCTTTAAAATCGAAACCCTCTCCTATTTATCACAAGGATTTCGCCAATAGAATTAAAACAGGAAACCTCGAAGATGATATTTCTAAAGTTTCTGAGGCAGACTGGATAATAGAAGTCGTGGTAGAACGTCTTGACATTAAACAGAAAGTTTTTGATAATCTTGAAAAACACCGTAAAAAAGGAACGCTTATATCTTCAAATACTTCCGGGATTCCCATCCAACAAATGAGCGAAGGACGAAGTGACGATTTTAAAAAGCATTTTTGCGGAACACACTTTTTTAATCCACCAAGATATCTTCGATTATTCGAGATTATTCCCGGTCCTGAAACTTCAGATGAAGTGCTGGAATTTTTAAATGAGTACGGGGAAAAATTCCTTGGAAAAATATCGGTTGTAGCCAAAGATACTCCTGCCTTTATTGGGAACCGTGTTGGAATTTTCAGCATTATGAGTCTTTTCCATATGGTTAAAGAGATGGATCTGACCATTGAAGAAGTGGACAAACTAACCGGACCGGTAATTGGAAGACCTAAATCTGCTACCTTTAGAACCGTGGATGTGGTAGGATTAGACACATTGGTTCACGTTGCTAATGGCTTGCATGAAGGCGTTCCGAATGACGAGCGACACGATTTATTTTCTCTTCCCAATTTCATCAATACCATGATGGAAAACAAATGGCTTGGAAGCAAAAGCGGTCAGGGTTTCTATAAAAAAGTTAAAGATGAAGACGGTTCCAGTGAAATCAAATCCCTTGATTTGAATACCATGGAATATCGCA
>JBBRGD010000064.1:0-8209 GCA_038241065.1 Flavobacteriales bacterium | reverse complement strand
TTGCTAAGGCAACTTCAGCAATCCATGGACGAACTTAAAAGCGAATTTAAAACCTTTAAACAATAAAAAGATCCATCCCGGTTATGGATGGATCTTTTAAGGGTATCTCTAAAAACCGGTTAATTTCCCTCAGGTGATTTTTTATTGATTTTTTTTTAGGTTTTCCGATTTCTACTTTTAATTCATTTTTTATATAATTAGCTGTAAAACACTGTTTTATGTTTTTTCTGTTTTGCGTCCGGACATACCTATCCCACTACCGGAGCCGTCAATTGAATTTTCCTGAACATATTATAAGTCAAGTTCATTAACCCTACCATTGCCGAGACCCTTTTTTGCCCATTAAACTTTATATTCGTCTGAGATTGTTGGCTATAAAGAGAAAGCCTGCATCTGCAGAGGCGCGTTTCTTTCCGTTTTTGGAAAGGATGTAATCAATGCTCCTAAAAATCATCACACAAACAGACTAATCTCTATAGGGACAAACAGCAAACAGGCGGTTCAGTCAACATGGTATTCATTTTAGGCCTTACCAGCCACACGAATGCTTAGTTGTTTTAGGCACTGGGCTTTACGTGCGATATTCCAGGTTTGTCCTCAAAATATTTTACGATTTCCTCCGGACTTAAATTCATTATGTCCTTTGAAATTCTGTCCCTTTGTTCCCGCATAAATTTTACGGCATCAAATGTTTTCTTGGTGTTTTTTGCTTTAGTCTTCATAAGTCATAAGTTCTCTTGGTGAACGAATATCAATTTGTTTATAGCCTTCCGCAATGTTTACGGAATTATAGCCAACAATTCTGACAACATTCACGATATGTTTAAAATTCCAGCTTATTAAAATGTTTGCATTGTGTATAGTCGCCAGCGCAATGTGTAAACAATCGGCGTATGATGTTGCTCCTACGATACCTTCGTCAATATATTTTTTAGCTAAATTGGCAGTTTCAATGTCCGATTTTACATATTCTGTCGAATTTTCGGGAAGTAATTTCGTAGTCTCTCTAATTCTATCGGGTGCATTTTCCAATTCTTGTTCCGTAACGTTCGAGTAAATTATTACGAATTCAGAGTTTCTTATTCGCTCAAATAATGGCTCGGTATAATCTTTAAATTCTTCATCGTGCATTCCGCCGAAAACTGAAGTATCCAAATATAACCGTTGTTTTTTCATATTATGAAGATACGAAATTCAGCGAGATGTTCAATTTCAGCACGATTTTTCTGATGCCCAACGGCAGTCTGTCTAAAAACCTAAATTTACTGCCAATTATGAACTAAAATAAGCTTTTTAAATTTGGGATTAGGATTAGGGCAGAAATTAGGGTGTACGGGATCACTTGGATATAATGCCATTAAAATGGCTTTGTAAGCCTGGATTATGACAGATAAACAAAGAATCAACAGTGAATACACCTCCAGGAACCCTTTTTTACCCATCAAACTTAATATTCGTTTGAGATTCTACGCTATAAAGATAGAGCCTGCATCTGCAGAAGCTCGTACTTTCCGTTTTTGGAAAGGATGTGATCAAAGCTCCTAAAAAACCATCACTCAAGCAGACCAATCTCTATAGGGACAACCAGCAAACAGACGGTTCAGTCAACATTACAATCATGTTAGGCCTTAACGGCCACACGAATGCTTAGTTATTAGCTGTAGTTTTTATTTCACAAACTTTCAAGAATTCGAATCAGGAAAAGACAAAAAAGACGAAAAACCTAAATGGGATATTTTCAATCCATACACCGCCGACTGGAAAAATAAAAGAAGTTCTTTTAAATACAGATGGAGGAAGCTGAATGCAACTCCCTGGTTTCATTAAATGAAGAATATGCGCCTTTGGAAGTCCTGATAAATAATATCCAGGAACTTTGGCAGGTAAACAGCAAACTCACCTTTAGTGTGGATGCTACCTCAGAAACCGGCTTGCTAAGGCAACTTCAGCAATCCATGGACGAACTTAAAAGCGAGTTTAAAACCTTTAAACAATAAAAAGATCCATCCCGGTTATGGATGGATTTTTTAAGTTTAACCGACAGATTAAATTGTTAATCTGCCACATCTTCTACTGCATCTTCTACATCATCGGCTGCTTTTTCAATTCCAGACTTTTCCCTGCAGGAAGTAAGCACCATACTTGTAGTGAAAGTAAGTGCCAGTAATAAAATCAGTTTTTTCATAATTTAAGGTTTAGTGGTTAAATTTAAATGAAATTCTTCAAAAAATTATATAGATTAAAAAAATCTACATATCATCAGTTCCGCCAGTACCGGTGTTTTCTTTTACTTCATCAACACCTTCTTCAACTGCATCCCCAACATCATCGGCTGCTTTTTCAATAGCATCTCCGGTATCGTCTGCGGCATCATCAAGATCATTGCCCATATTGTCCATATCATCGCTCATTTCCATCTCGTGCTTTTCTTTGTTTTCTTCCCTACACGAGGTGAAAAAAGCAGTAAATATAAAAACGGTGGCTAGCACCAAAATTGACTTTTTCATAAATTTCGATTTTAATTAATTATTTATTTTAAAGAAGACTAATTATCGTTACCAATTTTATCAATTTCCTGGTCTATTTCCTTGTTGACTTCAGCATCTACCTTTTCAGCGGTTCTTTCTAAAACTCCCTTTCTTTCTTCCGCAGGCTCAGCTTTTTCTACCCGGACTTCCTTTATCACAGTTTCTTTTTCAGTAGTTTCCCTACAAGAGATAAGTGAAATTGCCGTGAAAAGAAAGAAGGCAGATAATAAAATAATACGTTTCATAATTATTAGATTTAGATTATTAGATTTAGGTTTTAAAAGAGCGAAATTACTGCTAATTTAAATGGAGCGGTTCTATTTTTAGAATATTTTAAGATATTTTAAAGAAAAAATTAAATATTATGGTATAAATTAAGATTTTTTAACATAATTGTTTTTAAAATATCTTTCTACAATTTTTGTGGCGCCGGTGTTGGTGGTTATGAAATGTCCCGCGATCTGTCCTGTCTGTGCTCTAAAATCGTGATCGCTAAGCAGTTTTGATAAAATTTGAGTGAGTTCTTCTTTCGTGCCTGCCGAATATAATCCTGCAAGTTCCTGCAATTGTTTTGCCTCGGGAAATTTATCAAAATTATTCCCCGTTACTATTGGTATTCCAAAAGTTGCCGGCTCCAGTATGTTGTGTAATCCGGTATTCCCCGCGGCTCCGCCCACGTATGCAATATCAGCAGCGCTGTAAATCTTGCTTAGCAACCCAATGGTATCAATTATAAAAACCTGATAATTGCACAGGTTTTTATTTTCTTTTTCAGAATAGAGGATCGTTTTTTTATTCAGTCGTTCTTTGAAGCTCTTTATCTGATCGGGTTTTATGTTGTGGGGAGCAATAATAAACTTAATTTCATTCGAAGAGAAGTTGATAAAATCTTCTAACAAAGCCTCGTCTTCCGGCCAGGTGCTGCCCGCCACCACACACAGTTTACTTTCTTTAAAGGCTTCTATAAAATCCAGGCTGTTGTTCTGTCCAATTTGATTTGCAACCCTGTCAAAACGGGTATCGCCACTCACAGTCACATTTTGGAATCCTATGGAATTCAACAAGTCTTTTGAAATTTGATTTTGAACAAAAAAGTGCTCAAAAGTTTCTAAAGTCTTCTTCATCCAGCCTCCGTAAGATTTGAAAAACAACTGATTTTCCCTAAACCCACCGGAAACCAAAAGGCTGGTGATATTTCTGGATTTTAATTCATTTAAATAATTTGGCCAGAATTCATATTTTATAAAAATAGCCAGTTCCGGATGCGCGGCATCCAAAAACTGCCTGACGTTCATTTTGGTGTCCAGTGGTAAATATACCACCGCATCTGCCACTGGCGAGTTTTTTTTAATCTCGAAACCGGAAGGAGAGAAAAAACTCACCAAAATTTTATGATGGGGAAACAGCTTTTTCACCACTTCAATAATTGGCAGGCCTTGTTCAAATTCTCCCAAGGACGCCATATGAAACCATATCACAGCATCTTCCCTTTTTAGTTTTGAATTGAGGATTGAGAAGGTTTCTTTCCGCCCATCTACAAATTTCTTCATTTTTGGGCTGAAATATTTTGTATGTGGAAGCAATGAATTCACCAGCCAAACCGATATATTATAAAGTAGTTGCAAATCTTTTTATTTAAATGCTAAAATAGCTCTTTCATTAAAATTGCATAGGTAGAAGGGGCGATATTTTGTATTTTCGCAGTACTACAATAAAAAACAGATGAAACATCCATGAGAAAAAGTCACTCACACAAAAGAATGATTATATGGATGTTACATATGTCCGCTAAAAAACAATAACAGACACAGATGAAAAAGCTACAAATGGTTGACCTTTCAGGTCAGTATAAATCAATAAAAGATCAAATTAACAGTTCTATGCAGGAGGTTATGGAAACTTCTGCTTATGTTAACGGACCTGAAGTTCAAAAATTTCAGAAGGAATTGGAAGAATATTTAGGCGTAAAACATGTAATTCCCTGTGCCAACGGTACTGATGCTTTGCAAATTGCAATGATGGGTCTTGGATTGCAACCCGGTGATGAGGTAATAACCGCCGATTTTACTTTTGCGGCAACCGTAGAGGTGATCGCTCTTTTACAACTTACCCCTGTTTTGGTGGATGTGTATCCCAATACGTTCAACATAAATACCGATGCCATCAGGAACGCAATAACCCCGAAAACCAAGGCTATTGTACCCGTTCATCTTTTTGGACAATGTGCAAATATGGATGAAATTCTCACCATTGCCGAAGAACACAACTTGTATATTATTGAAGATAATGCCCAGGCCATTGGTGCCAATCATACCTTTAAAAATGGAACCAAGAAAAAAGCCGGTACAATAGGTCACGTTGGGGCGACTTCCTTTTTTCCCTCCAAGAATTTAGGTGGTTTTGGCGATGGCGGCGCAATTTTCACAAATGACGACAACCTTGCTCACACCCTTCGCGGGGTAGTAAATCACGGGATGTACGAGCGATATTACCACGATGTGGTTGGCGTGAATTCCAGATTGGATTCTTTGCAAGCCGCAGTTTTAAGAGTGAAATTGCCTAATTTAAATGACTATAACAAAGCAAGACAGGAAGCTGCGAGAAAATATACCAAAGCATTTCAAAATTGTGAACACATTGAAAGCCCACAAGTGGAAACTAACCAAAATTGTGACAAGGACTTAGGGATTTGTTCTACCTGCGATTGCCACGTGTTCCATCAATACACATTAAAGATCACTAATGGAAAGCGTGATGCATTGGCAAAACATTTGGCAGAGCTTCAAATTCCGCATGGAATCTATTACCCGATCCCGTTGCACAGCCAAAAAGCATACAAAGACAGTCGCTATGATGAAGCTGATTTTCCTGTTACAAATCAATTAGTGAAAGAGGTGATCTCTTTGCCAATGCATACCGAATTGGACGATGAGCAAATTGCTTTTATTACCAAAACAATTATTGATTTTGTAAATAAGTAATTCTGTTTCTTAAGAAGAGCTAATTTGTGTTTTCTTTATCTTGGCAAATAAAACAGAAAATCCCTGACCGAAAGTTTAGGGATTTTCTGTTTTATATTTAATTGGAATCTTAATTATTTCAGAAATGATGCTAATACAGGCAATCATTAAATAAGAGGTTTTACACTAAGGAAGCTGAGGAAGTTTCGGCAGTCCTGTCAATTTTCTTAACAAGGCCCTGCAATACTTTTCCTGGACCAAATTCAATAAAATGCGTAGCTCCACCTATGATCATATTTTGAACAGATTGGGTCCACCTCACAGGAGCAGTTAATTGCAACATCAGGTTTTTCTTAATCTCGGAAGGATCTGTTACAGCTGAAGCGTTCACATTTTGGTACACCGGGCAAATTGGTTTATTAAAGACAGTAGCTTCAATTGCTTCAGCCAGTTCTTTTCTAGCAGGCTCCATCAAAGGGGAATGAAATGCGCCGCCCACGGGTAAGATCAATGCTCTTTTGGCGCCACTTTCCTTAAGTAATTCACAAGCTTCTTCAACCGCTTTTAAATCTCCGGAAATCACCAATTGTCCGGGACAATTGTAATTGGCTGCTACAACAATTCCTTCCACTTCAGCACAAATAGCTTCCACTATTGGATCTTCCAGCCCTAAAACAGCTGCCATTGTTGAAGGTTGAAGTTCGCAGGCATGTTGCATGGCAAGTGCCCTTTTGTAAACCAATTTTAAAGCAGATTCAAAATCTAAAGTTTTATTTGCGACTAAAGCTGAAAATTCTCCCAAGGAATGTCCCGCGACCATATCAGGCTTAAAAGAATCGCCCAGAATTTTACTCAAAATTACCGAATGCAGGAAAATGGCCGGTTGGGTAACTTTGGTTTGTTTTAAATCTTCGGCAGAGCCTTCAAACATAATATTGGTGATTGAAAAACCTAAAATGGAATTTGCCTTTTCAAACAGTTTTTGGGCTTCGGGAAACTTTTCGTACAAGTCTAATCCCATTCCCGTAAATTGTGCCCCCTGACCGGGGAATATGTATGCATTCATTTTTTATAAATTTTATATGGCTAAAATAGAAATAAAAAAAAGACCTCATAACAATTTGATGTTACAAGGTCTTTTTTTAACGCTAAATACCACTTTCTTATAAGGTTAATTTTCCCTTTTTTTCAATATTATCCGGTTTTTCACCTTTAGCATTGGCCAGCCCTCTTTTGAATAACTTGTTGAGTGTATTTCCACTGGAATCCCAGAAATAGGCTTCATTGGGAACTATCTTAACAGCAGAATATTTTGAAACATCAGCATCTTTGGACCAAGTATCATCTTCGGCACTGTAAAAATTTTTAATGATCTTTTTATCAGAAACTATTGATGCGTCCCCAGAAACACTTAGATATTCCATATTTGAAGGATGGCTGTAAAGCAACTGAACTTGCGGGTCTTTTGCTATATTGCTGTTATGTTCACTATCCAAAAGGCTTAAAAACCAAATATTCCCGTCCTCATCCACTTTTTTGGTGATCATAGGAACTGCACTTATTGGTTGTTTTTTTAGATCTGTCAGGAAAAAGGCAATTTTGATATCCCCCACCAATCTTGTCATTTCTTCAATCGCTTCTTTACTTGTTAAATTTTCAGTTTTCATTGTTTTAAGGTTTTGATTTATGACAAGTTAGCATGCCTAGAACCTGTTTTCAGCTAAGGAATTCTTAAAAAATAATTGGGGAATGTTAAGATTTGTGAAATTAACGGGTGCTTGTAATTAATCAGTAACTACATTTCACTGTTTGAAGTATTAAAACCAAATCTGAATAGTGTATTCTATCATCGGTAAAAATTGAGAATTCCTTTATTTTAGTCCTTTTAAGCATTCAAATTTTATGAACTGAAATCTTATTTACGCTCATAAGTAAGGTAAGTGAAAGCGTAATTATGCATTTCATCTTTCTGATGAAATTCTTCTGAAACCAGTTTCCAATGATTTTCATCAATTTCGGGAAAAAAAGTATCTGCTTCAAAAGTGCCGTGCACTCTTGTGAGTTCAATTTTATCAGCCAGTTTCATTGCCATCTTATATATTTCTCCTCCACCTATTATAAAAGGCTGAGGATCGTCTGCAGGCAGTTCTATTGCCCGTTCTAGGGAGTTGACAACAAGAATACCTTCTTTCCTGAAATTATCTTGGCGGGTGATCACCACATGGGTTCTATTGGGCAAAAGTTTCGGAAAGGAGTCAAAAGTTTTGCGACCCATGATGATATGATGTCCTGAGGTCAGTTTTTTGAAACGTTTAAAATCGTCTGGCAAGTGCCAAACTAATTGGTTGTCTTTTCCCAACGCATTATTTTCTGCGGCAGCAGCAATTATTGTCAGCATCCTGTTTAGTCGTTTATGGGCGTATCTTTAATTCCAAGATTATTTTTCTCAATAATATTAGAAGTGGATTTTTCATCAATATTTGAAGGCAACGGATAGTTTAAATCTACTTTTTTTTGCAATTCGGCAATCCGGTCTTTTTGTATTCTGACCAGTTTTTCAAGTTGGCGTTGTTCCCACTTCTTTCCCATAAAACTGTCGGTCACAAATACATTGATAAGGTGAACAAGAATAAAGAAGGTCCAGATTAAAATTGCCAATACAAACCAGTCGTAGCCCAGAGGGGTAAAATCCTGCCTGTATCCTATCAAAACATTCAAAAT